>JAFSEA010000023.1 GCA_017435965.1 Oscillospiraceae bacterium | reverse complement strand
TATATTATCCGGTGCCACCTTTAAGTATGAGGCGAAGGTGTATATGATATTTTCCTGCTCAATATCGCTTTTGAGATAGAAGTTGACGGGCAGGATTTCAATTATCTTGATATATCTGCCGTCTTTGAGGATGACGATGCCGTTTGTCACCGTCTCTATGGGCAACCATTTCTGTGTGCTGTTATCGAAGTATCTGCCGTGGGATTTCTTACCGCGTTTTTTTGAGTATGTTCTTATCATCTGACCTCACCTCGGTATTCTTTTATTTTTCGATTGCGCCACCATTTCCAGACGGTTGCGGCAAAAACGGTCAACGGATCGTCGTTTATACCCATAAGCGCAAATCCGCCTATCGGAACGGCGAAGATTGCCGACACGATTATCTTCCATGTGAGTCCGAGCGGAAGAAATTTGAAGATGAGGTACACAAAAGGCAGGGATAGTACCCCTGCCTCAACCGTATTGCGTATTTTAAATACTCCCATAAGCTTTCCGCTGTCCTCAAAGTTTGACGGTATAAAGTATTCGTTCATTTAATCCCCACCCTTTCATCTTCACGTCCTGCCGCTACAAAGCAGCAGGTTATGCCTAATCCAAATGCCGCGCCGAGTATGAATGATGCGATTATCTTAAGCATAGCAATTCCTCCTTCTTTCATATTTTGCACACAAAAAAAGACTCGCATTACTTTTTGTAAAACAAGTCTTTTTAAGTTTGATATTCATTTTTACAGATTTGAAATATCAACTTCAAATATCGTCCCGGTTTCTATCTTCTCCTGTTTCAAGAACATAACCATATACCATGGAAGATATTTAATGCCGTTTTCAACGCAAAGGTTATCCTTGCAGAACACATAGCTTTTTTCAATATTCCACTCCGGTACATTACGGACATTATCAAGTGCGTTGTGTTTCTTGTAGTCATTACCGGATTTCACCTCGACCAGCTCAACGTGCATACCGTTCTGTATCACAAAATCAAGCTCTCCGTATTTTTTGGTGTCGAAATAGTACAAAGAATATCCGTTGCTTTTAAGCTGCATAGCAATAGCATTTTCAAGAATGCTTCCCATATTTATGGAAAGGTCTCCGTTTAAAATGTCAAACTGAATATTTTCCATACACGCAGCACAGAGAAGCCCTATATCTCCCATAAACAGCTTGAACAAATTTCTTTTTTCATTAAGCTGTAATGGTGGCTCGGGAGCTGTCGTGTTGTAACACGGAAGCGCAACGCCTGCATCGGACAGCCACATGAAGCTGTCACCGTATCTGTTCATCCTTCCTTTTTCATCAAGCTGTGATAAGATGAACCTTCTTTTTTTATCATTGAGCTGTGCAGGAATGCTGTCAAATATGGATTTGATTTTTATTTTTTCGCTACTCTTTGCATACTGCGATATGTCGAGTCTGTATTGAGACAATATACTGTTCTGAGTTTCAATAACGCGTCCTATATCGTGAGTATCCACATAGACCTGAACAACCTGCGGCATACCACCCACAACGATATATGTCTGGAAGAGCTTTGTAATGGTTTGATGAATAATTTCGGGAACGGGCTTTTCTTCATCATAACATTCTTTGAGCTCGCTAATTGTTGTGGGTTGCACCCCGTTTGCTATAAGATATTCCTCAAAATCCATCGGGAACATCTGATATACTTCTTCAAACCCTACAGGATATGAACGGACATGCTTATACATTACACCAAGCATTGAACCTGTTTCAATATAATCAAATCTGCCATCTTCAACTAAGAACTTAATTGCAGTCCTTACCTCAGGGCATGCCTGTATTTCATCAAATAGTATAAGTGTTTTCCCCGGCACCAATGGTTTTCTCACATATGCAGTAAGCCTTGATATAACTGTATCCGCATCGTATTTATCTGCAAAAATCAATTTTGCCTCATCATCAAGAATAAAGTTAATTTCAACAAAATTTTCGTAGTGTTCTTTTGCAAACTCACGGATTAGGGTTGTTTTTCCTATCTGTCTTGCGCCGTAAATAAACAAAGCCGGTTTCTTTTTCTTGTTTTTCCAGTCAAGAAGCTTATCATAAGCCTTTCTCTTTAACATACAACCAACTCCTTTACAGAATACAGTATAACATTTTTCTTTATTTTTGTCAATGTTTTGCCACATTATTCCGAGGCGTAATTTTTATTTTGCCACGTTTTTCTCAAATTATTCTATGACAAACTCCAGAACGGACCGCCTGCGCCTGCATCGCCGCGCGCTTCATTAAGGATTATGGACATATCCCATTCCTGCTGACTTTTCTTATGGCTTGCCGGATCTGCGACGAGAACTTTACCCTCTTCTGTTATTCCGCGCAGTACAATAAAGTGACCGCTTGATGTAAAGTGTCCCTTTGACATAATCGCAATCACAAGCTTTCCTGAAGATAGGTGTTCACGCAGCTCTTTCTCACTTGAGCGCCCGAGTTTTTCAACCTTCAGTCCGTAATGTTTCGCGCCATTGGGAATAAGAGAATGATAACTTCCGTTGCCTTCGCACCTGTATCCGTTATCCTCTGACCACTCGCAAATCTCCGGCGGTTCTACCGTCTTTTCTGTGAGAGTTGATACTGTAATAGCAAGTGCTGTCGGTCCGCAACCAGACGAGCCGATAGTTCCGGAACGTCCGTACATCTCATTCGCCCAGCGCGAGTCGAGCTGATTAAAGTATACAATCTCGGTCTGTCCCGTCTCTCCGAGCGTTACACCCTCATAGCTTCCGAGTCCACCGACATCGGCAAACTCACCGTCCGGATCAAGATACTGGTCATTGAGTGTGTTATACATAAGCTCCGCCCAGTTCTTTTCCTCATCGGTAAAGCCTCGCTCGTCCATCATCTCTTCGGGCGATTTGTAATACACCGTTCCGCTTTCCGGGTCTCGCACATAGCTTTTGCTTACCGAATCCTCGACATCACGAAGAGAAATATCCTCTATATTCTGTTTGTTTTCCACGGACTCTATTGCGATAAGCCAATGAATATCTGGGTTTACGCCCCATTGCTCACATACCACATCATAATGCTCTGCAAGCTCCGTTCCGTGTTGATTTCGTGAAATCAACTCTGCATCATCTACCGTTGCCCAGCTAAATAACATCTGCGGTATCGCACTTATTATTATAACCGGCAAAAGCGTGAGAAAGAGCGCGATTGCAAGTATTATTGCAATTACCTTTGGTGACAGCGCTTCCGCAACGCCTTGTGCCACAGCGACAAAATTACCTGACGCTATACCACTTCCGGCTTTTATCGCGCCCTTAATCATCTGCGCACCGCGCGTAGCTTTCTGATATCCGCTTCTACTGCTTCTGCTCTCGTTTTCCATTATGCTCACCTCCGAAAGTCTTACGGCTTCGGCGTTGGCTGAACTGCGGCACTTCCGTTTCTTTCTTATACACAGTCCGCTTTCCTTTCTTATTAACCGCTGTGGGGTTGTACTTTCCGGAACGGTATTCGTGCTTTATGCTCTGTTGCGGAGCTGTGGAGCGCCTCGGCACCTGTATGTACCCACGCCTTTCATGGACACTGCTTCTTTCCGCGCTGTGTCGCTCACTTATACGTTCCGATGACGCTGACTCTGCGCGTGTATGAGCGCCTCCACTGACAGAGGATGAACGGATACTCGGTGCATCGGTGTGAGAGGTGCGGACACTTCCTCCGAACCTTGTTCCTGTGTTATACGATGCATTCCGCGCATCGGAATGATTGCTCGTTACAGCCGTATCGCCTGCAGTACTGATCACACTTGTATTGCTTGCGGTGTTTGATGTACCTGAAGCGGTGCGCGAGGTATTTCTCGGTATCGGTGGGCGAGGCGTTGAGTTTCCCTTTGCAGGAGTTCCTATTGTAGTGCTGTTATGCGCACCTGCGTTTGCAACGCTGTTGCTCACACTGCCACCACCTCTACCTTGCGGTGCTCTGCCGTTCTGTGCAGGGCTTCTTGTAATTCTCGTGTTTCCTTGAGTCCCGACGGTTGTGTTTTCTGCAGAATGTGATGTATACGTTCTTCCTCCCGATGCAGTGTGCGTTGATGTGCTGCTTGATGTGTTTGAGGATGAAGACCTTTCGCCGGATGTACTTCTTCCCGAGCCGCCGGAGCCGCCGTTTCCACCTCTTCCGCCGGGTGGAGGTGCGGATGGACGACCACCCGGGCTTCCGTTTCTGCCCGAAGTGCCTTTGCCGCCAC
>JAFSEA010000022.1 GCA_017435965.1 Oscillospiraceae bacterium | reverse complement strand
GGAACAGCCATAATAGCACCTGTACCATAAGACATAAGGACATAGTCGGAAATGAAGATGGGAATCTCCTTACCGTTTACCGGATTGATAGCCGAAACGCCGCAAAGTCTTGCACCTGTTTTATCCTTTGCAAGCTCTGTACGCTCAAAGTCGGATTTCTTTGCGGAAGTCTCAACATATGCCTTTACTTCATCGTAGTTTGAGATAATATCCTTCCACTTTTCTACATACGGATGCTCTGGTGAGATAACCATATATGTAGCACCAAAAAGTGTGTCGGGACGTGTTGTATAAACTGTGAGAGTATCTTTTGCAGTTGTTTCAAACTGAACCTCTGCACCTGTTGACTTGCCAATCCAGTTTTTCTGCTGAATCTTGACTCTCTCGATAAAGTCAACGTCATCGAGGTCGTTTATAAGACGCTCTGCATACTCTGTGATCTTGAGCATCCATTGGCTCTTTTCCTTGCGGATAACTTCGCTTCCGCAACGCTCACAGCCACCGTTTACAACCTCTTCGTTTGCAAGAACGCACTTACAGGAGGTACACCAGTTAACAGGCATCTGAGTCTTATATGCAAGTCCCTTCTCAAAGAGCTTCAAGAATATCCATTGTGTCCACTTGAAGTAGTTCGGATCGGTGGTGTTTATTTCGCGGTCCCAGTCAACGGAATAACCGAGAGCCTGAAGCTGTGCCTTAAATGCGGCAACGTTTTTCTTTGTGACTTCTGCAGGATGGATTTTGTTCTTGATGGCAAAGTTTTCGGTAGGAAGACCGAATGCATCCCAGCCCATCGGGAAGAGAACGTTATAGCCATCCATACGACGCTTTCTTGAAATAACATCAAGAGCAGTATACGGACGTGCGTGACCTACGTGAAGTCCGTTTCCTGACGGATAGGGAAATTCTACAAGAGCATAGAATTTTTCCTTATCGCCGCCGTTTTCGGAACGGAAAATCTTTTCGTCAAGCCAACGCTTTTGCCATTTCTTTTCAATAGCATTAAAATCGTATTTCATTTGTAATACCCCTTTACTCACTCAGCATATCATCGACCGGGACGGGAGTTGCATCCGCCCAAACCTTGTCAAGCTGATAAAATCTTCTTCCTTCATCGGTAAAAATATGGATTATGATACTGCCGTAATCCATAAGCACCCAGGTGCCGCCGTGACCTTCAATGTGATGGGGAGGTATTCCTACCTCATCGAACTTCTGTTCAACTGCATCACAAAGGGTTCTGACGTGTGTGCTTGAATTTCCCGTACAGATTATAAAATATTCTGCAAGAGTCGATATTTCCTCGATTTTGAGAACACTTATATCATCTGCAATCTTTGCATCAAGAGCTTTGACTGCCAACTTAAGCTCTTCATTTATATTCATATGTTTCACCTCTTTTATTTCTTGAATAAGTTAAGACTCTCTATCCTCTTTTCAAAAGGAGAGTAGTGCTCGTTTATAAGTTCAAGTGTCTCTTCTTCATTTACAAAATAATAAGAAAGACCTTTATAATACTCACCGTATCCCGGCAAGGTATCTGTTCGTATATCGCTTTCAAAATCCATTGAAACAAACTCTTTTCCAAGCCATATTCCATTGCCGAGGGTGAGGTCTGTTTCAACGTTCTCAAGGACTATTTCCATAATCACCGGAATCTTTGGTATGGTCTCAGCACAAAGCAACTTGTCTGCAAGAGCTTTTATAAATGTGTGCTGAACCTGAATCCTTCCTATATCGCCAAGAGCATAATTTTTGCGATAACGCATAAATCCCATTGAGTCATACCCGTCAAGCACCTGAACACCTTTATCTATGTCAATGGTAAGGTTCTGTTCCGGGTCGCTGTAGTGCATATCCACGGGAACATCCACCGCAACTCCGCCGAGAGCATCAATAAGCTTTACAAACCCCTCAACTCTCACAAGAGCATATTTGTCGGGGCGTATTCCCGTAACGCTTTCCACCTCATCATACAGAGCAAATATATCTCCGCTATGAGCTGCATAAGCAGAATTTATTTTCTTGTTTGACCTTTTAACTCTTGTTATCGTATCTCTCGGAATACTGAGAACGCTTATCTTCTTTGCGTTTGTATCAAAGGTTGCAAGCATTATTGTATCCGTGCTCTGACTCACTTTGTCAAGTCCTGCCACGAGAATTGTGAAAATTCCCTCTCGCCTGCCGAGGTTCTGAGATGTTATCTCCTCCCCGTCATAGACAACACTTCCTGTGCGTTTTGTGGTTACAACAACTTCCTTTGCAACCTCCGGTGCTTTCACTCCGTCAAGTATCCATGCGGCAAAGCCTGTGACCGTTGCCGTCATAACAAGAATAACCGATATTATGATTTTCTTCTTTCTGCTCATTCCTCTGCTATCTCGCAATTTAACCTTCCTTTCAGAACATTGCGGATATCTCGGAGTTACGAGCTTCAATCATATTTGTATCAATCCTCTCCCCTTTTTCCAAAAGGAAACGGATTGTGGTATCAAAACCTTTTATAAGTGCTTTTGATAAATCAATGAAAGCCAGCTCGCGGATTTCCGAAACACCGTCGAAATTTCTTCCTTCTTCCGTTAAATCGGCAAGCCAGATAATCTTTTCAAGCAAAGTCATACCGGATCTCGCCGTGGTGTGCCAACGAATTGCGCCGCAGACTTCTTCACTTTCACCGAAGCGTTCCTTTGCAATAACTGCTCCCGAGAAAGCGTGAATGATTTTTTTTGAGCGTTGCATTTCATTAAGCATAATACCACGCTCCGAAATCATCTTCAGTTGTTCGTCATACGGCATCTCCTTTGCAATATCGTGCAGATAAGCTGCACGGCGTGCAAGGGACACATCCATATCCCAGCGCCTTGCAAGACGCTCCGCCATATCAACACAACCTTCGGTGTGCTGATATCTTCGGCTACCCATTGATTTCTTTACTATCTCTGTTATTTCTTTTTCTGTCAAAATCCATCGCTCCCCGATACTCCGTAGAGCTGATTTTCAACTATATAATTATATACCTGCCCGGGGAGAAACTCAATAGCTTCACCGCAATTAAGTTCTTCCCGAAGCTCGGTTGAGGATATTTCTATAACCTCCGTGTCAAGAACGCGAAACTCTGCACCGTATTTTTTTCTCAGATGCTCTCCGAAATCCGAAAGCTTTCCGATATCATCATTGTCCCTCGGAATTACTGCGGTTTTCGCAAGTGAGAAAATTGTTTCGGGTGCTCTCCAGGTTTCGAGGCTTAAGAACATATCTGTTCCCATAATGAGCCAGAGTTCATCTTCCGGAAACTGTTTTTTTAGTTCTTTAAGAGTGTCCACCGTGTAGCTTCTGCCTTCACGGAGAATTTCGATATCGCTGACCTCTGCCCCTATGTTTTCAGCGGCAAGACGGGTCATTTCAAGTCTCTGTGCCGTTGTGGCAGAGCCTTCCGCCAGTTCCTTATGAGGTGGCTTTCCCGTAGGGATAAAAATCACCTTATCGAGAGGAATACCCTTCATCGCAGAAAGTGCGGCATTTATATGTCCCATATGCGGCGGATTGAATGTACCGCCCAGAATACCTATACGCATTTTACAAGACTTCCCGGAGTTTTTTTGCCATAATCTCAAGAGACTTTGCACGGTGAGAAATCTGATTCTTTCTCTCCTGTGACATCTCGGCAGTTGTCATACCCTCGCTCTCAACATAGAAAACAGGGTCGTACCCGAATCCGCCCACACCTTTCGGAGCAAAGAGAATTTCGCCCTCAATTTCGCCTCTTGCAGAAATTGTTTTTCCATCGGGAAACACACAGGTGATAACGGAAACGAATCTTGCACTTCTTTCACCCTTGGGAATATCTTTCATATTATCAAGAAGATACTCATAACGCTCGGTATCATCCTTGCACTTATCTCCGCCGTATCTTGCGGAATATACCCCCGGCTCACCATGAAGTGCATCCACCTCAAGGCCCGAATCGTCCGCGATAGTGGGAAGCCCTGATATTTTCATTGCAGCCTCAGCCTTGATAAATGAATTTTCTTCAAAGGTTGTTCCTGTTTCTTCGGCATCACATTCAACACCTGCTTCCGAGAGGGAAACGGCCTCCACTCCGAGGTTTTCAAGGATTGCTCCTATTTCGCGGAGTTTCTTTTTATTGTTTGTAGCTATAAGAAATTTCATAAAATCACCATATAAGCCATTATTCAAAAAGTGCATCGACAAAGGAGACAGCATCAAAGTCCATAAGGTCGTCTATCTGCTCACCAACACCGATATACTTAATGGGAAGATTCATCTCATCCGCAATGGAAATTACGATGCCGCCTTTTGCAGTACCGTCAAGCTTTGTGAGAATGATTCCGTTGAGGTTTGCAACCTCATTGAACTTCTGTGCCTGAATGAGAGCATTCTGTCCCGTGGTGGCATCAAGAACGAGATATGATTCGATAGAACCGTCGGGAAGCTCACGTTCAAGAACACGTCTTATCTTTGCAAGCTCATTCATAAGGTTCTGGTTGTTGTGAAGTCGTCCTGCAGTATCGCAGATAAGAACATCTGCACCTCTTGCTCGGGCGGCGTTTGCCGCATCAAAAACTACTGCGGCAGGGTCTGCACCCTCGGAATGACGGACAATTTCCGCATCTGCACGCTTTGCCCATATTTCAAGCTGTTCACCTGCGGCGGCACGGAAGGTATCGCCTGCGGCGAGGATAACACGCTTTCCTTCGGACCTAAACTTTGCGGAAAGCTTTCCTATTGATGTTGTCTTTCCAACACCGTTTACTCCCGTCATAAGGATTGCACGGGGTTTGCCCACCGGGGTGGGGGCATCGTTTCTGAGAAGAATATCAAGAATAATCTGCTTGAGCTCTGCGATGATTTCATCATCGGTCTTGAGTTTCTTTTCCTTTATGCTTTCACGAAGCTTCTCAATTATGTTCATGGCAGTATTCACGCCAAGATCCGCCACAATGAGAGTTTCTTCAAGCTCATCAAGCATTTCATCGCGGTCTGATGAAAAAGTGCGTATTATGTTGCTGATTTTTCCGCCGACAGCCTCACGGGTTTTCTTGAGACCGTTTCGGATTTTGTCAAATATACCCATTAAAATAACCTCTTAAATACTTATTATGTAAGCTTTACGCCCACAGAACGCTCAACCTCAGAAATGCTGATTGTGAGCATCTTGGAAACGCCCTTTTCCTGCATCGTAACACCGTAGAGAACGTCTGCCTCTTCCATTGTGCCACGGCGGTGGGTGATGACGATAAACTGTGTTGTCTTTGCGAGACGACGGAGGTACTCTGCATATCTTGCAACGTTTACGTCGTCAAGTGCCGCCTCAATTTCGTCAAGAACGCAGAAAGGAGTGGGGCGAATCTTCATAATCGCAAAGTAAAGTGCGATAGCAACGAGAGCACGTTCACCACCGGAAAGAAGTGTGATTGTCTTGAGCGTTTTTCCCGGAGGCTGAACCTTGATTTCGATTCCGCAGTTGAGGATGTCGGACTCATCTTCAAGAACAAGCTCTGCCTTACCGCCGCCGAAAATCTCGGCAAAGGTTTCGCCAAAGTTTTTGTTGATAACCTTGAACTGTTCTGCAAAAATTGCCTGCATTTCTTCGGTGATTTCAAAAATCATCTTTTCAAGCTCTGTCTTTGCTTTTTCAAGGTCTCCACATTGCTTCGTCATAAACTCATAACGCTCGGATACCTTTTCGTATTCCTCGATTGCGTTTACATTTACGTCTCCAAGCTTTCTAACGGCACTCTTAAGAGTCGCAATACGCTTTGTGGCCTCGCCCATGGACTCAATCTCAACGAGATACTTTTCGGCAGTACCCATTGTGAGCTCATAGGAATCCCAGAGCTTTTCGGTAATCTGCATTTCCTCACGGGCTGCAGCTTCTTTTTTCGATTCAAGTCTTGCACGCTCTTCCGTAAGCTTCTGGATATCGGTGTTTTTGTCCTTTGCGTCCTTATCCTTGCGGTTGCGGTCCACTTCAAGAGAGAGCTTTGCTTCAACGATTTCGGAAACCTTATTCTCGGAAGCTTCCTTATCCTGCTTCATAGCCTCAATCTCCGCTTTCTTTGCGGAAATCTCGATTGCAAGCTCTTCGTTTTGTTTCTCGATATCGGAAATACCCTTTTCCTTTGCCTCACGGTCACCTGCAAGAGCTTCGGAAATCTTTTCAATCTCCTCACGGGCACGGATTGCTTCTGCAGCCTCTGCACGGTCTGCGGCAAGGTCTGCCTGTGCCTGTGCCATTTGCTCTGCAAGCTCTGTTTTTCTTGCGGCAAGAGCAGAGTTTCCTGAAATGAGCTTTTCTTCCTCTTCACGGAGTGCGTTAAGCTCCTTTTCCTTTTCAAGGATACATTCATTTGTTGTTTCCTTGATGCGGAGAGACTGACTCTTCTTTGATGCAAGGGCTGTAAGCTCATCGTTGAGAGAGTCGATAAGCTCGTTTAAGTGAGCGTGGAGAGTTTTATAATGCTCAATCTCGGTCTTTGCTTTAAGAAGAACATCTTCTGCCGCACGTTTGTCGTTGCGACATACCTCCATCTCATACATAAGAGCATTGTAATCACGCTCTGCATCTGCTTTTTCAACCTTTGCCTTTTCAATCTTTTCCTTTAAGGAAACAAGGTCTTCTTCAATCTTCTTGATTTCATTTGTTCTTGTAAGAATGCCCGATGTCTTATTTGTACTACCGCCGGTATAAGTACCGCCTGCATTTATTATCTGTCCGTCGAGAGTTACTATACGGAAAGAATATCCGTATTTTTTAGCAACTGCAGAAGCACTGTTGATATTGTCACACACAACAATCTTTCCGAGAAGATATCGGATTGCAGGTGTGTACTTTGCATTATACGAAACAAGGTCGGAGGCAATACCCACAAAACCTGCCTGCCCGGAAAGACCGGGTTTGTCAAGCTCCGTTCCCTTGACTGTATCAAGTGGCATAAAGGTAGCTCTGCCTCCGTCTGTGCGTTTCAAGAATGCAATAGCTTCTTTTGAATCACGTTCAGACTCAACGATAATATTCTGAAGTGCACCACCGAGAATTGTCTCGATAGCCACCGTGTATTTGCTGTCAACATTTATAAGCTGTGAAACAGTTCCGAGAATTCCACCGAGAGAGTTATTTCCCTTTGCCTTCATAATGTTTTTTACCGCATAGGAATATCCCTGAAGGTCCTTTTCCATATCACGGAGAAGGCGGAGCTTGTTTTCCATTGATTCATGGGAAAGACTAAGCTTTGTAACGTTTTCGGAAAGCTTTTCAAATCTCTCGCTGCGGGATTTGTTTTTAAGCTCAAAGCCGTTTAACATATTCTCCGCACTTGCGCATTTTTCTTCCGCTTCTTCAAAATCCTCACGGACTACGGCAAACTTCTTCTTCGATTCCGAAAGCTCGTTTTCACGGGTTTCAAGCTCTGCTTCAATATCGGAACGTCTTTCATCAAAGCCCACAATCTCGGCATCGGATGCGGACATTGCAATCTTAAGCTTTGCAATATCGTCTTCGCACATTCTTTCACGGAGACGCAAATCATCAAGAGCACTTTCGGCATCACTGCTCTTGCCGGATGCGGCAACGGCAGCTTCACGAAGCTCTTCGATGTGTTTTTCAAGCTCACGGCACTTTGCATCGAGCTCCAAAACTCTATCTGCTCTCTGCTTTATCTGTGCCGCAACCTCTTCTGCACGGGTTGTTTCATCATTTATCTCCGTGCGGATTCGCTCTATATTGCTTATGTTGTTTGCAACCGTGGATTCAAGGGCTGCAACTTCGCTGTTTTTCTCATAAATTGCGCTCTCTTTTTCACGGACGGCAATACGGGCACTCTCTGCCTCAACGTCTTTTTCACGCATCTTTTCCGACAAAGCTTCTACTTCTGCATAAAGGGTTTCAATCATTGCCTCGGCAGAGCTGAGCTGACTGCACACAACCTCATAGTCGTTTGCATACTTTGCCGCATTTTCCTTTGCACGGGCAAGATTTTCCGTCCATACGGTGACCTCAAGACCACGAAGCTCGTCGAAAATCTTTATATATTCCTTCGCTTTTTCTGCCTGGATTTTAAGAGGTCCTACCTGACCTTCAATCTCGGAGAGAATATCACGAAGTCGGATGAGATTTTCTTCTGTTGAATTGAGTTTGCGCTCGGATTCTTCCTTACGGTGACGGAACTTCGATATACCCGAAGCCTCTTCAAATATCTCACGGCGGTCACCGCTTTTTGCAGAAAGAATTTCATCGATTCTTCCCTGACCGATTATTGAATAACCGTCACGACCGAGACCTGTGTCCATAAACATTTCGTTGATGTCACGAAGACGCACCGCAGATCTGTTGATATAATACTCACTTTCTCCGGAACGATAAAGGCGGCGTGTGACCGTAACTTCGTTATATTCACAGGGGAGAACACCGTCGGAGTTGTCAATGGTAAGAGAAACTTCCGCAAAGCCGACAGCACTACGCTTCTGCGTACCTGCAAAGATAACATCCTGCATATTACTGCCACGGAGAGTTCTCGTGGACTGCTCGCCAAGAACCCAGCGAACACCGTCTGAAATATTCGATTTTCCGCTTCCGTTAGGCCCGACAATCGCAGTTATACCATCGTCAAAGGAAATAACGGTCTTGTCGGGGAAGGATTTAAATCCCTGAAGTTCAAGACTTTTAAGACGCAAACAATCCACCTCCTTAATTTACATATGTATACTAGTATATTCTATCAATTTTTATCCCATTTTGCAAGAAATATTTTTGCAAATAGGTGTTTACTTTTGAAATTTGTTTTGATATAATCTTCATATACGATATATGGGGGCGTAGCTCAGCTGGGAGAGCGTACGGTTCGCATCCGTAAGGTCATGGGTTCGATCCCCACCGTCTCCACCACATAATGACTGCAATTTTGATAAAAAGTTGCAGTCATTGTTTTTTGCCTATTTTCAAGGGTTTTCAGCCTTTTTATATATAAATGAAGCCGCCACGGAGCAGCTCCGATGGCGGCTTTTTTGCTTTTTCCTCTTTGCAAGAGAGGTTTTATGCACCCCCCTTTGAAAAAAGGTTCATACCGATTTTAAATATTTTGAAAAAGCCTTGACAAGTCGATATAAATGCAATAAACTATAAAAAAACTAAACTAAATTTTGGGAGCTAAAAATATGGGATTATTTGATTTATTCAAGAAAAAGGAACAAACAACGCAAAGCGTTAACAACAATCAAGTTTGGAAAGATTCGATATCAAAATTGAACAGCGATGAGATATCTTTGCAAGAATTTATTAATATGAATTCCGCAACGCCATTATTCTATTCGACACCTGCCGGAGAAAACGTCGAAGGCAAAAATCAACTATGGCTACTTAACCACTCGAAACTAAATATGCAATTTTTTCCTACGTTTTTATCAAAAGAGTTGTGTTATGCTTCTTTGTCTGCTGCCGGTCGGAAAAACTTTATAATCCTTGAGGGAACAATTGAATCTGCACTTTCGTTATTAGATACTAATCCTATATTGGAAAAAGTAGGTTTAATGATTCAAGGAGATGACGGGCAACTGCCAATTCCACCTAAGATGCGTGTACAAAAATAAAGTCCAATCCAAAGGGGTGCAAAAAACCTCTGTATGAAATTTTTATTAGAATAGCGGTCATTTCCCAGAAAAAGTAGTCAATCTCTCTTGAGATTGACTACTTTTTCAACGAAATAAATCCTTTCAGGATTTGTGAAATGCCCTATGGGTGTGAAATATTGCTTCACAATGTGAAATGCCTGCGGGCGTGGGGGGATTTATTTCATTTCACTTGATGCAGAGCATCAAATTTCACAATTTACAGAGTAAATTATTTCACATCAACGGAGTTGATATTTCACTCATATACAAATTATTCGCCTCATTATATATTTCCAATCAGTTTCACGTAAATGGTGAAATTACAAAAACACACCGCATAGGAAACGTTTGATATGCACCCCAAAAGTCAGACACTTTTGGGGTGCATATCAGATCCGTTTGTCGCGGTTGTTTGTTGCTATTATTGACATAAAACGAGTAATGCTGTTGTATGAATTTATTATCATTCTCTCAAAAGTACGTAAAATTCTGCTGATGCCAATGGTTTGCGCCTACGTAAAACTCGTAAAATTCAACAGATGAGTTTTTTGCCTCATCCATTGTTTTTGTTTGCTTTGTGTAATCGATGATTCCAGTGGTGGTTACGGATCTATCGGTAATTCCCTACCAAGTTTTACTGTTACTGTAAATTTTGCATCTATACTCTAAAAAGTGCGTATATATTTTGCGGAGAACTCTGCACATTATACCATAACTTTTGCTATTGCTTTTTTAACCTTTACTCCTTCTCCAAGCTTCACTCCCGGATTGTGAACATCCTGTGGGAAGAAAATTGCAAAATCGCCTTCTCCTGCCTCTATATAGGTGTTGAGCCCTTTGCAACGGTAAAGTGCCGCATCTGTTTTTTCATCAAACGCCTGAGTTACTTCACACTCACATTCTTTTGTGCAATTGAATGCTTCTTTGCCTCTTATGACATACTGAATATCAATATACTTACCGTGGGACTCATATATTCCGGCATTATCGCCAAGCTCGTATTCTGAGACATTTACAAAAAGTTTATCGCCTTCAATCTTATATGAACCCGGAGCAAGATTTTCTCTTTCTACCTTTTCAATAAATTCAAAGGCGGCGCGGAAAAGCGGATGCACACCGTAGTATAATTCCTTGTTTTTCTTGTTATCGATTATCATAGTTTTTTCCTTTCTTATTAAAGTTTTTTATAAACATATTCTGCAGCGCCGTTGCTTTCGTCATAGGATTTCAACTCAAATTCATATCCCGCTTCTTCGGCAATGACACGGTTTACCGTGCGTGTATTCTCAATATACCATTTTGACGGTTCATATCCTGCGGATTTCATATAAACCACACCCGGGCATTCAGATACCTTCACAACAAGTTTTCCGTCTTCAAGCTTGCAGTTTACATTTTCTTTCTTCTTTTCAATCTCATAAATACTATCGATATGCTTTTTCATTTCACAAAGTCCGTTTTTCCTGACCTTTTCGATAAGAGGGGCAAAATATGCCTTTGTGAATCGCTTGAGATACTCAACCACTGCCGCATCTCCGAACTTTTCTCCCACATAACGAAGACCCCTTTCTCCCGAAATATGGAAATCGCGGTGGAAATATTCATTTTCAGATGCCTTTACATCCATAACGAGCTTTTCGACTTTGCACTCCCGTGGAATGAATTCAGGTTTTATTCTGTAGCGTTCAAAGCACTTTGCTTCAGATATTTTCGACATATCAAACTCTTCCATAATTATCCCGTACTTTTCAAGCTGTCTTGAGTAAAGCAAAGCGCAATGTCCGCAATAGTCGTGATATGGTTCTATATGCTGAAACTCATTAAGCCTGCCTCTTGACGGGCAGTAACGCATATCAATGCTGAAGACTCCTTCTTTCTCATCCATTTCCATACGGAAATCGCAAGCCTCTTCATTGAGAGATTTTGCCCAATAATCCCAACAACCGCGGATGCCTTTTCCCTTAACCTCTTTTCCGAGAAGGTCTGCAACATAAGTATCCGATATATACTCCCAATACCTTACAACTTCATCATGTCCTCCCAATTCTTCAAGATACTTGAAAAGTTCACTGTAAAGAGGAATGAATTCAGTGCAAGAAATCATATATATTCACCTTTCCTTTTTAATGGAAGCGGTCGGATTCCGACCGCTTCCGCTGTGTGTTATTGCTTTTTATAAGCTAAAATCCTCTTGAGGAGAACTGCAACCTCTGCGCGTGTTGTGTAATCCAATGGTGCAATTTTGCCGTTCTTTCCGTTTACAAGTCCTGCCTCAACAAGGGCAGAGACCGCCTCACGTGCATATTCCGACACGCTGTTGAAATCGGGGTATTCCGGCGTGCCGGGGGCGGCACGCCCTACAAATTCAACACCGAGTCCGGTAAGTGCACGATATACTATCACCATCATATCCTCACGTGTGATTGTATTCTTCGGTGCAAACTTGTTATCACCGATACCGTTGACTATTCCTGTGTTACGTGCTATCGCAAGCTCACGTGCGAAGTAGTCACTCTCCGACACATCTGTGAAGTTTTCGGTGTTATCACTAGAAAGCTCAAATGCACGGACAAGGAGAATTGCAAAATCAGCTCGAGTTATGTTTGCGGCAGGTGAGAAGGTGTTCTCACTCGTACCCTTTATAATGCCCTCATCTGCAAGGGAGTTGATTGCATCTTCAGCCCAGGCGTGGTTTCCGAGATCAGTAAATCTTGCATCTCCGCCATCTGTTGACGGGACGTCGGGGACGCCGTCCCCTACATCGGTTGTGGGTTTTTTATCATTGTCCTTTTCATCCGAGGGTGTTTCGGGGTTATCCGGCGCATTCGGAGTTTCGGGATTATCCGGAGTCTCCGGTACTGTCGGTTTCTCAGGAACAGATGCTCCTCCGCCACCACTGCCTGTGGTTGAACCGTAAACCGTGATTTCAAAAGTTTTTCTCGTAACTCTTCCGCTTGCATCCGTTGCATCAATCGAAACAACATTTCTGCCTATCTGAGCACTTCCCGGTTTCCAGGTAATTGTTGCGCTTTCCGCATCAAAACTTGCTCCGCGCGGAAGTCTCACTGCTGAATATACAATTTCTTCATCAAGCGGGCTTTCTGCATTTAGTTTAACCGAAATTGTACTTCCTGCACTTGTTGTCAACTCCCCTGACAGTTCATCGAATACCGGAGCGTTGGTATCTACATAGCTCATCGGAATTTTAAATGCATTGCCTTCCGATATATTGTAGTTATAGCCCTTATCGAAATCATAGTCATCAACATAGCTTGTTATGAGCGTTGTATCCCCGATTTCAAGGCGTATGCCGCCTTCTGTTGCATATGCGTTTTCGATAAGATATGCACCGTTGTCTGTGAGACCGTTGTCAACATAGATATATCTGTTGTTGAATATTGCCGGGTCTTCGGGAACAGTGTCAAGAGCGATATCGATATAGTTTTCTTCCGAAAGCTCTTTTTCAAAGCCCGTAACCTTACCTGTATATGCCGGAACAAGTTCTTTCTCATCAGCTATTGCTGTTCCGTCATTTATGTATGTGTAGATTATCTTTCCGTCCTTTACGGATACCACACCTACAAATCCGCTGAAGGCAAATGTACTCTCGCCTTCTGCCGTCGAGTATGCCACCTCATAGGAAACACTGTTGTCTTTAGCATATACAATATAGTCTTCTCTTCCGTTTTTGAGAGTTACTTTAACGGCCTTTGCTTCATCAACGGTAAATTCTTTTTCGTCTGCACGCGATACCGTTACAGGTTCAATTGAAGCAATATTGTTCTCGCCGTCATACGGCTCAACAACTGCGGTAAAGAGTGAATCAAGCTCTTTGCCCTTGATTCCTTCAGCTTCTCCGGTGCGACGGACAAAGAGATATCTCGCCTTATCCATTGCACCTTCCATCTGCGGAGGAAGAACGGATGCGGTTGTGATTTCATCATTCTTAAAGCTATTTACCATAGTAAGCTTAACACCCAGGTCATTGTTTGCAGGGCTGAGTGCCTTTCCGATATCGACAATCTTCCAGTCAGCACTGAATGTACCTATACTTTCCGGGTTAATTGCTCTGTCAACTTCGCCGAACCAGCTTTCGGTACCAAGTCCGTCAGTTTTACCTCCGAGGTCACGGTCAATGTCGTAAGCACCGTACCGTCCGCCGAACAGGTTGCTGATATCCATTGAATTCACGTTACTTGAACCCCAGAGTTTATCTTCACCCTGGTACGAACCAATGTAGTTTCCGTTTTCATCCGTTTGTTTCTTCACCCGAACGTTATCGGAAAGCTCTGCTTCTCTTCCCAATGCATGGAAAGAATACATATGATCCGTGCCGCCGAGAACTCGGAAGAAGTCAACGCCATATGAAACATCATCGTCAATATCAACCATAACAAGAGTTCTGCGATATTCCTCAACACCAAGCCAGTCATAGACCTCGGGTGCTTCAACATCCATAAGCTGAACCTTATCGGTGCTGTCAAAGTGCATCGGATTTCCGTCAAGTGTCGGACGCTGATTGAGGTTATTTACCATAACTGTATTATGTGCCATAGTGTGTTCAACAAGCTCAAAGCGCTGTGGGTCGGTAGATGTTTTAAGTCTCGGCACACCGAGGTCTGCACCCACATCAAGACCAAAGGCGTGGAAGCCGAGAGAAAGTTTATCTGCGTGTCCGTGCCCATTAGTCTGACCGTAGTAAATATAGAAATCACGTTGATTGTTTATGTTCTTTGAGGTGTCCGCTGAGATTATCCAGTCGCCGTCTCGGAGAATTGCGATACCATAACCTGCAAGATCACGGCTCGGAAGGTCGACTTCAAGCTCTTCTTCCACTGTCTTTTTTGTTGCTCTCGTTATTTCTTCCGGATCTTCTTCAAATACACTTCCGTGTATGTTGTCATATGAACGTCTCATTCTGAGATATAAGGTACGGAGAATTGTTTTTTGATATTCCGGTTCATCATCAAACACCTTATATGCAAGCATAAGCGTTGCCGGAAGCGGGCTTAAACTCTGAATACCCATAGTTGTATTATCGCCTGTATTCGGTGTCCACAAAGATGCACAGATGGTGTCTATCTCAGACTTGAGCATTCTCTTGAACTTCGGATTTTCAAAGAACTTGTATTCACCTGCTCTATCATATCCGTCAAGGGCTTCTCCCATAAGAACAAGGTTATTTACCCATCCGGTGTTATATCCGCCCGATGCTTCGTTTCCGTGTCCGTCACGGTCAACAACGTTTATGATCTGCGCATAAACATTTCCACCGGTAACCTTACTGTAGCCTGTCTGTTTTCCCGATTGGAAAACAAACTTGAACCATTCGTGAGTTTCAGGCATTGTATCAAGAACAACAGCTGCCGTTATATGAAGTTTTTCGGTAACGGTAAAGTTTGCACTGATTCTGTAATCTCGGATACTTCTGTTTATTTCACGAAGGTATCTGTTTTCAATATTAGAACGGATTGCCGAAGCACTCGTCTTTTTGTTTTCAAGGTGCATTTCCGCAGCTTTAGCCGAAAGGTAATCAATTACATCCTTATCCTCATATGCCGGCCAGAGTGCATCGTATGCCGGTACCATCTGTTGGGAGATATTGCAGTCGTGAAGTCTTCCGAGAATTCTTCCGCGACTTGTTCCCCGGATATCTCCCTCTGCATATTTTGTGATTGTATTGCCGTCGGCAACCTGGAAGGTATATCCTGTTTCCGTGGAATCAAAATCCGGATATACATCGGCAATGCGGTCAAGGAGTATAGCACCTGCACGGCCGTATTTCAAATCTCCCGTATAGAGATATGCCATACCGAGGTTTTCGACTGCATCGGGAATTGCCTCTTCCCAAAGTCCCCATGCATTATAATAAGCAATAAACGGTTCGCATCGTGTTTCCACATTTCCGTTTGGCATCTCATATTGATACTCATAACCCCAGCCATCGTCTACTGCCCAGAAATCAACCTCTTCGCTTTTTACTCCAAGTGTTGTGCCGACTTCTCCATACAAATTGTTCTTAAGGTATCCTTTTCCGTAACCATAGTATTCGCGCCACGCATCACTTCCGCGCTCTCCCACATCTGTTTCGCACGAGCAGTTCTCACCGTTTGTACAAACAAATTTTTCGTGATGCTTCTGCAGTGCAAGTTCATAATCCCAATTTCCGTTTGCATTGATACCAAGCTCATAGAAACTGCCGAAATCATTTGACGGGAAATATCTCTTGCAATCCGGGCACTGAAGCTTCCACGGACGCGAATATACGTTCATAACCCAAGGATATGTTCCATATTCTGCAGTGAGATCCTTATCACAATAAATACATACGTATTCACCGGTATCATCAAAACGATACGCAAGAGTAGTTGCACGGGGAAGCTCCTGAGTTGTTACGAGACCATAAAGCTTATCAACACCCTGCTCAACCAAACGATCTGCTTCTCTTATATATTTTTTATACTCTGCCTTTGCCCAGTCATATCTTTCGATATTGCGCTTTGCATTTTCTACCTTTTCATCGGTATAATAGCTTCGGCGTGTCTTTCCGCTTCCTACGACAATGGTGTATTCACCGGAAACCGATGCTCCGTCATAGGTTGCAGTAACCTCAATTCTTCCGACACCGTTTGCTATACCTGTTACGACGCCGTTTTCATCAACCGATACGATATCAGGAGTGAGGCTTTCAAAAGAAAGGGTTGTCCATTCTCGATATTCGGGGATATCCGCTTCATAAGTTACAAGGCTCTTATCAAGAACAATCGTCTCACCAGTTGCAACGGCATTTTCCCAAGAACCGCCGACTGAAACTATCGGATTTGTTCCGCTGAAGGTTATATCGTCAAAATAGAGATACATATTTCCGGTAGCAGCTCGTCCTGTCATCATAATAACAGCGAGGTACTCACCGGGCTTTTCAGCATATACATCACCGAGATATGTTTCGGTTTCAGCACCTGCCGCATTCCATTTTACAACGTCGGGATTAAAACTATTAAGACGTCCTACTTTGTATTCATCCGTAAGGTAATCAGAAACCTTTTCTCCTTCTTCGGGCAGGGGAATAAAGTATACGTCGGAATGCGGACTTTGTGCGTTTGCACGATGAGTTATGATTGTACGGTATTTGCCGACTGTATCAAACTTCATCTTTATTGCAAACCACTCACCGTCGTTCATTCTTACGCCAAGAACCGATTTGTTTGTCTGTACAAAGGCAGTTTCCGTATGATTATCCGCGCTGTCTCCATACCAACTCCAACCGTTTGTATAGTCGGAAGTTATTCCGTCTCCCGCTTCAAAACCTGCTATATCGGTTTTTGCACGGTCAAGGCTTGTATAAAGTGATGCATCCCTGAGATATCCGGGGTTCGTCCAGCTTTCCTTGCGCTCATCAAGCTTTGCAAAAACACCTTTCCCCGAAAGCTCGGCTCTTACATATCTGACATAGCCTTCCGCTTTTGCTTCTTTTCCGTTGATTACAACAGTTGCAGAAATCTTTGCGCGTCCCTCGGCATTTCCGGCTGTAACGATTTTATATGAAACTGTTGCAACAGCTTCGTCGGAAGATGTGATTTCAGTTACTTCAAAGCTTTCTATCTCAGTGCCGTTGGTATCGGTAAGTGTGATTTCTGCCGTATCTCCACTTGTATGGAGTATTTTTTCAATATGTATCGCATATTTTTTCTCTGTCCTGCGAGTAAGTCTGACAGCTCCGGGGTAGTTTCTGATTCTCTTTCCGTCAGTTTTATCCTCGGATGGAGCTGTTCCGACAAAAACAACAATGTACTCACCCTTTGAAAGAGTTATCTCAACACCTTCATCAGTATACATTCCTGCTTTTTCGCTACCCTTGACATAATAATCAAGACTTGCGATTTTTGTTCCGGTCTTTATGGCTTCTTCGATATTCTCTTCCTTTGTATCTGCCGGAATAATATAAACTTCTCCCTTATCGCCATAGGTTGCATGCTTATAGTAATCGGTGCTTGCGATATATGTTCCGCTTGCCGGAACCTTTATCCTGAATGCCATATATCCGCCCGGATTGAAGAAAGATACATTGGTCATGGAAGCCTTTGCCTGAGCAGAATCAACATTATTGCTTGCAAATCCTTCCCACGTATCTAATGTATCGCTGTATTTGGCATCAATGGGATTGGAATTTCCTGCAATTCCAATATTTGTGTTTATGTTATATTCATAAACACTCTTTGCACTTTCAAGCTCTCCCGTGCCATCAAGAATAAGACTGTCAAGAAGAATTTTTTTGTTTGATGTTGTCTTAAATACGAGGAGAGTTCCGCGGTTACTCTTTGCTGTGGAAACTGTAAACTCTGCGGCCTCCGGAGCATTTTCAATCGTGAGATTTCTGACATTATGAGAATTTATTGATGCCACACGGGGCGCACTTTTAAGTGCTTCGCTTATATACTCTCTCTTTTCCGACTCTTCAAGCTCTTTCTCCGGCATTTCAACAGTATAAATATCTGCAGCACCATAACCCTGAAGCTGCTTATACGAAAGAAACGCATTGTATGTTCCGCGCTTTGTGAGTGGAATCTCAATTGCAATCCATTCTCCCACATTCATGGAAGAAAGCTGCAGATATTCACCCTTTTTCTGCGAAAATGTAATGTTTTCACAATTGTTGTTCTGAATATACTCTGCATCTGCACTGTAGGAGTAGGCACTCCAGCCATCTGTTGAAGATGCAGGGAATGCATTCTCCGCAGTTTCGCCGGACGCTATATTCTTGATTTCGCCATCCGAAAGTGCAGTGTTTGCCTTAAAGTCATATGCAAGCTTTTCACCCGAAGGATTAGTAGGCGGAACTTCGTCAATGGGTGTTATGGTGAGCATATACGGATACGTAAAGTAATCAAGAGCACCGTTCTGGGTTGCTTTTGCACCTTTTCCTGTTACAACAAACAGAAGAACCTGTGTTCCTTTTTTAAGTGCTATCTCGTCCACAAGCATTTCTGCCTTATTATTTCCCGAGGTCACATCGGAGGAATAGTCAACGCTTGCTATTTTTGTTCCGTTTGCTTTGGCTTCTGTAAGATTTGTAAAGCCGCCTTCCGGGAGAATGTATATATCTCCGGTTCCGCCACGGTTTGCTATTGTCTGATAGAAGAATTCAGGCACATATATTCCGTCGCCGGGAACGTTTATCTCAAGCGCTATGAAATGGTCTACTGCACGTGTATCTCCGTTGAGATAATAGTTTTTAAGCTGTGATGCCTTTGCATTTGCACTTGCTGAAAGATATCTCCATGTATTTCCTGTCTGAGCATATGATGTTATTGTATCAACACGTGTATTTCCTGCAACTCCTATTGAAAGGTTGTCAAATATGAAGCTTTTCTTTGCCGCTATGTTTTCTTCCGGCACGGTTTCCTTTACGGGAGTAAGCGTAAGCTCATAAGGATATGTAAAATAATCGTTTGCACCGTTGGTTGTTGCTTTTGTACCTTTGTCGGTTACAACAAAGAGAAGAATGTTATTGCCTTTTGAAAGTGTTACTGTTTCAACAAGGCACTCTGCCGAAGTTTTTCCGCTTGCTCCGTCCGTTGAATAGTCAACGCTTGCAAGCTTCACTCCCGAAGCTTTTGCCGCTTCAATATCCGAAAGTGAAGTGCCTTCGGGAAGAATATACACATCACCCTTGCCGCCACGACCGCTGAAAGCAAAGTAAGTATAGTCGACATTGTATTTACCATCAGCCGGAATGTTTAAATCCAATGCAATATACTGCCCGACAGCACGTGTGTCTCCTGCAAGACGGTTGTTCTGCATAAGTGAGTTTCCTGCATTTGCACTACCGCTGTTATATTTCCACATACCGCCCGTCATATCATAGGCAGTTATTGTATTAAGCTTTGTATTTCCTGCAAGGTTGTTATACAGATTATCAAATACAAACTTAAGTTCCTCTCCCGTTTCCGCAAAAACAGGCATTGCAGGCAACAATGATACCATCATTGAAAGCACAAGCAGAAAAGATAATAATCTCTTCATAGATTTTTCTCCTTTTCCTTATATACTCCAAATGGGATGCAATATAATCACTGCATCCCGATTGAACTGATTTAGTCTTTCTTTACAAAGCCATCTGTTACAATCGCAAATCCGTCTCCATCTTGAAGAATTGCATATCCTACATAGGTTGTTGCTTCATCAGCAATTACAGTGAACTGATTTCCCGGCTTTGTCATAGCAATTTTGTTTGTGCCGCACATAATGCCCTTTTCAATCACATCGGTAAAACCGATAAACTCTGCCATAATTGCAGTTTCTTTTCCTGCTGTGAATGTATCGAGAATTATCTTTGCAGTTGCACCGTTATAGTTATAATCTTCATATATTGCGGTGACTGTGCATTTTTCCCAGGCCTTGAAGGAATATGTTCTATCAACGCTTACAATTTCCGTATTGCCGTTGATATCGGATTTTGTCCAGCACTTGAAGTTGTCTTTAGCTGTATCTGCGATGCAGGTTACTGTATCGCCGTAAGCATAAGTATCTGTTCCATCTCCGTTTATAACGGTCACTTCTATATCTTTTGCAGGCTCTTCAACCGCATATTCTGCAACATAGATGTTCTTATCTTCATACTGCGCCCAATCGCTTGCAGTACCATAGCCTGCCATTGAGGGTTTTTCCGGTTCTTCGCCCTTTGCGATAAGCTGACCGTTTGCGTTATAATACTCGGCGGTTTCAGGGCCGTTGCCGTCATAAACTGCAATCAGGATATTTGCACCGCTTTCATCGGGAACATAGTTTTCAAGCTTGTTTGAGAAGGAAAGTATTCTTCTGTCTTTATTAAGCCCCTTTGCCCAGTAGAGGAAAGCTTCACCTGCTGTATTTTCTTCCGGAGCTTCAACGTTATATGAGTTGTCAGCATTCTTCTCTGCCGCAATTACTTTTCCGTCTACCGTTACGGAAACAACCGACGGTGCAGCATAGTCGGTAAGGTCTTCCGTTGTGACCTTGAAAGCATCTGTAAGCGCCGCATCTTCGGGGATTTCTTCAACTAACGTCAATTTGAAGGATGAGGGATATGCAAACCATTCACAAGCCGTTGCATTATCACCTGCTCCTGTTGCAACGAGGAGGAGTATGTTTGTACCCTTTTTGAGGGTAATGTTTTCAACAAGAGAATCTGCTTTTTCCACCTGTGATACCGCGCCAACAGAATAATCAAGACTTGCTATCTTAATTCCGCTCTGCTTTGCTTCGGGAATGTTTTTTATCATATCCGATTTCAGGATATACACATCACCTTTTCCGCCTCGTCCGTTATATACATAATACGAAAAATCAACTTTATAGACGGCAGTTTTGGGGACATTTATATGCAATGCAATAAAATCATCGGCTTTTCTTAAATCACCGTTGATAAAACTGCTGAGAAGCTTTGAAGCTTTGGCATTTGAACTTGCAAGATAATACTTCCAAGTGTTGTTTGTCTGGCTGTAATCGGTTATAGTCTGAAGTTGTGTGCCGCTTTCTGCATTGATGGAGGCATAATCAAAGTTATAGCTATATGTTTCAATAGGTGTCAGCACAAGAGAAATCGGATATGTAAAATAATCAAGTACTCCGTTTGCGGTAGCTTTATCTCCCTTTCCTGTTACAACGAAAAGGAGGATGTTATCTCCCTTGGAAAGCTCGATACCATCGACCAGTATATCCGCTTTATTATTAAATGAATCAACTTCTCCGGAATAGTCAACAGATGCAATTTTTGTTCCGCTTTCTTTTGCGGAATCAAGACTTGCAAATGTTGCTCCGGGAACGATATACACATCGCCCTTGCCTCCGCGACCGGCAACCTTTGCATAGACATATTCGAGATCATATGCACCTGTCTCCGGCACATTGATATTAAGTGCGATATAATGATCCACATCGCGTGTATCACCGCTCATATAAGTGTTTTTAAGCTGATGTGCATTTGACCGGGTGCTTTGATAGAACTTCCAGGTGTTGTTTGTCTGGCTGTAATCGGTAATCGTATGAGCGTCTGTGTTTCCGCCAACGTTAATTGACAAGTTGTCAAACTTATAGCTGACCGCACCGTCATCCGCAGCACTTGCGGAAACAAAGCTCATAGGAAGCATCGCCACTACCATAATAACTGCTACTGCGAGGGAAATAATCTTTTTACTCATTTTTTTGTCCTCCTAATATTTTAAAAAAAACTTTTTCAAGTCCAAATATACTTATTTAAGACTCGGTTATATCTCTCCGATTTCCTGCATAACATTTTTAATTATCTTCTTGCCATCATCCGTTGCAAGAACGCAATAATCTTCGTGGAAATTGCCGTCGCAACCGAGAAGATTCATACAATGCGTGAAGCAGGGCATAAGGCGGTTTGCAATCATTGTATCGCGAAGCAAAAGGATGTTATCAAGATGCTTTCTTGCCGTCTTCCAGTCGCCGCTGTTGATTGCATCATACATTTTTCTGCCGTTTTTCGGTGTGCAAGCGAACATT
>JAFSEA010000021.1 GCA_017435965.1 Oscillospiraceae bacterium | reverse complement strand
ACACCGCTGAGCTTTTCTCTCACCTCATCAACCAAAGCCTGACTTACCGATGCAACATCGCAGGAGCAGATAATCATCTGCTCACCATCGGACTCTATTGCAAGTGCCGTGACGGTTATGGGAGTCTCAACATATTCGGAAATTCTTTCAAAAAACTGACCTGCAAGAGAGATTCTCTTGTTTTCGGGAGTGATACTCACTTCAGACCAGCCTGCAAGAAGCTTTTTCATTATAATTCTCCTTTACATAAGATATCATTTTAATTATACAATCCCCGAAATATGATGTCAATATTTTTCTTTGTTTTCTCTTTCGATTTTTTACTTTTCCGAAAGCAAAAAGAAAGAAAGTTGACAAAAAGAGAAATGTCGTATATGATTGACTTATCCTTTACGAAAGGAAGACAGTCCAATGACGGCAGATGACAGAAAACAAAAAATAGTTGAGCTTCTCGCAAAAGAAGGAAGCGTTAAGGTAACAGCGCTCAGCACTCTTCTCAAAACCTCGGAGGTCACCATCCGAAATGACCTTGCAGACCTTGAAAACAAAGGTCTTCTCTCCCGTGTCCACGGTGGTGCAATAAGCTCATACAAGCCTTATTACAGTATGAACCTAAATCAGCGTATGACCGCAAACGCCGAGGGCAAGAGCATCATTGCGGAAAAGGTTGCAGGAATGGTTGAAAACAACGATACCATCATGCTCAATTCCGGCACAACCACCCTTCTCGTTTTCAGAAGCCTTCCCTCGGATTTTAACTTAAGCATAATAACAAACTCCGTTGCCATCGCTTTGGAGGCGGCAGACAATCCCAATTACAACATCATTCTTTTGGGCGGTGCGGTAAATTCAAAGTATCAATTCACCTTTGGTGACGATGCAAACCGTCAGCTTGCATCATATCACGTTGACAAGCTCATTCTCTCCGTTGACGGAATAGACATCAGCCGTGGCTTTACTACCTATTATAACAACGAAGCGGAAATTGACCGAATAATGCTCCGTCAGTCAAGCTTAAATATCGTTGCGGCAGACTCTTCAAAGTTCAGCCGCACGGCATTTACAAAAATAGCACCCCTCGATTCTGCCGACTATATAGTGACAGACCGTGAAGTGCCAAAGGATTTAAAAGACAAAATAGAAGAATCGGGAGTAACGATTCTGTAAAAAGCTTTTTATCACTCGTCCTTGCAGAAAGTTTCAAATACAAATTCAGATCCAAATTTAATACCTTTTACAAATGCATCCCTTTCTGAAATGTCATTTATTTCGGAAAGGGATTTTTCCATTTTGTCATACAGTTTCTTCTGTTCCTCGTTGAAAGTTTCATACAATACTCTTTCGTCCGTTAAAAATTTTTCAACAAGTTCCGTTTCTGCTTTTTCTCTCTTTTTTCCTTGCTCCGAGAGATAACAACACCACAAATCTTGAAATATATTTTTCATAGCACACCTCCGTATTTAAAGTTTTCAAAAATATTATAGCACCTTTTAAGGTGCTTGTAAAGGGCATCTTATAAAGTGCGTGATATAATTTATATGAGGTGATTTAAAGTGAATTATTTCAAGAGGCTGAAAGACCTGCGAGAAGATAAGGACTTGACTCAATCAGATATAGCGGATATTCTTGGGACTACCCGTCAACAAATCGGCAAATGGGAAAACGGTGTTCAGATGATGGGCGTTGATAAATACATTAAATTAGCAGAATATTATAATGTGTCTGTTGACTACATTCTGGGATTGACCGATATTCCAAGAAAACTACGATGACGCTTTTTGCGGCAGAACTTTAATCTTTTTCCGATAAAATATAAACATAGGAAGAGGGGCGATTAAATGAAAACAGAGTTTCCCGAAAAATATATCACTCTTGGATTGAAGATTTCATACTACAGAAGAAAAGCAGGTTTCACTCAGGAACACTTTGCAGAGCTCATTGGAAAAAGCGTGAGCTTTGTGGGACAAGTTGAAGGCACAGGCACCGTGCGTGGTGTTTCTTTGGAAACTCTATTCAAAATTGCACAAATACTAAAAATATCTCCTTCTAAATTACTTGAGGAAGATTAAACTTTGTATGCATAGCACACTCCGCCGATTGGCAGAGTGTTTTTTGTTTCATCTTTCAACAAAATTCTTCACAAAATGAGTTTTCTGTGGTATACTTTTCTATACTTTCACAAAAACACAGATAAGAGGGATGAATATGAAAAAGTTAAAACTTCTGTTATCGCTTGCGATAGCAATATCCGCAATAGTTGCTCTCACCATCTCGGCTTCCGCCTCTTACAAAGTAAGTCCGTGGGCAGAAGAAGCTATCGGAACAGCTGTGGGTGCAGGACTTATTGACCGTGATGACTATCTCACGGACTATACCGCTCCGATTACCAGAAGAGATATAGCAGAGCTTCTTTACGATGCATATCGCAACGCATCGGACAACTATCCTTACTCCGGTGATTTTTCTTTCTCGGATGTGGATTATTATGACTATAAAATTTCTGCCATCGCAAATCTCGGTATTATGACCGGCACAGGTCCCGATACCTTTTCGCCCGACAAATACACGACACGTCAGGAAATGGCTAAAATCATAACAACTTTCAAGGCAGTTCTCAACGAAGAAGAACTTTCCCTTTACGATAACGATGTTTCAAACTTTGCCGACTCCTCCGCAATAAGCGATTGGGCACGCCCCTATGTAAGTCTTGCAAGTAGTCAGGGAATCCTTCAGGGATATGAGAATGGGACTTTCCGTCCAACAGTAAACGTTTCCCGTGAACAGGCAATTTCCCTTGTTGTTCGCTCGGCAAACCTCAAAGGTTCTCCTCAACCGAGAATAACCTCACATTACCAGGAGCAGGTTATCAAAACAAAGGATACTATGAACTTTACATTTTCAGAGCCGGGAAATTACACGCTCTACGCTGTAAAAACATTGCCGACAACCTCTTATACGTATATGAAAGAGCTTGGCAGATGCACAGAAAGCAACATCATCCCGGTTTATCCCTATTCTTTTGAAACGTGCGCAATCTATTATGTTTTTGCCGAGCGTGACGGAGTTTTCACAAAACCTGTTATGATTTATACAGACAGCAAGATTGTTGTAACAAGCGAAGACTATTTCGAACCGGGACTTATAACTGTCTCCTGGCAACCCTTCCGCGGAATGGCGAACTCGACTGTTACAGTTACAGAAAAAAGAATGACTCATCACGGTGAGT
The DNA here is from genome assembly GCA_017435965.1 of Oscillospiraceae bacterium. Classification (GTDB taxonomy): domain Bacteria; phylum Bacillota; class Clostridia; order Oscillospirales; family JAAYXM01; genus SIG480. Next base: position 13,600 of record JAFSEA010000021.1, on the reverse strand, counting down.
CACATCTTGCTGAAAACACTCCCAGGAAAATCAGCATTCCTTCCGGAAATGCAGTTACCTTCACAGGTCATCCGAACAAGAAATACACCGTTGTCATTTCCTCTACCGGTTTTACCGCGAAGAAAGAGATTTACACCTCCGGCGTTTACAATGACACCTCGGCAATATACAACAGCTGGCCCGAAAACAAGGATGCCGCCAAAAAGCTTATGACAACCGTAACCGTGCCTATCTGGAAGCTCAATTCAAAAGGACAGAAGTATTCCTCAAAAGCAAGTATCACCGTTCATCATCTTATAGCAGATAAAGTCAAGCTTGTGTTCCAGGAGATATACAACGGTCCCGAAAAGTTCCCGATAAAGGATGTGGGAGGTTTTTCCTGGCGCAACAGTTCAACAAGTGAGCATAATTGCGGTACGGCAATCGATATAAACTCAAACGAGAACTACTGCATATACAGTAACGGAACGGTCGTTGGCTCCTTCTGGAAACCCGGTGAAAGTCCATATTCCATAAGACCCTATGGCGATGTTGTCCGTGCATTTGAAAAATACGGCTTCACCTGGGGTGGTGACTCCTGGTCAAGCACAAGAGACTATATGCACTTCTCCTATATGGGAACCTGATTTAAATACGATACCAACAAAAAAGATATGCACCTGAAAATTTATACCTTCAAGTGCATATCTTTTATTTTTTCTTACTTATTTGCATCTGCCGCTGCCTGGATTGTGAGGATTTCGCGTGTTGTGCGGAAGACCTCTGCCGTGTCGATGATAAGATCGGTCTCGCCGTTTATCTCTTTCACGAACTCACCGAGAGCTGTTGCGTCATATTTCTTAAGCTCTACCTTTTCAAAGCCTGCACCGCCGTCAAGTGCTACCATAAGCTGTGCACCTGTGTCGGAGTCAATGCCTGCATTCTGTGCCTTGAGCTTATATTCTGCAACACCCTTTGTTCCCCATACTGTTGTTCTCCAATATGTTTCAAGGTTAAAGCCACAGCTTGCCGGAGCTGCATAGGAAACGTCTGCAGTAAAGCCTGCACCGTTTTCAAGCTCTACCATAAACTGACCGCAGTCACAGAATTCCGGAACTTCTGTTGCAAAATGATTCCAAACTCTTGCACCGTGAACCTTTTTAAGTCCTGAGCCTGTGAGGAAGCGAACAAGATCCATACCGTGGATAGCGATATCGTTGATTGTGCCGCCGTGCTTGCCCTTCTCAAAGTACCACATCGGACGTGTGCCGTACTGAAGGGGATGCTGACCTGTCATATTGATAGCTCCGACTTCACCGAGAGTGCCGTCTGCAATCATTTCGCGGATATTTCTCATACCTGCTGACAATCTCATTGTGAGATAGCATCCGACTTTAAGTCCCTTTTCCTTTGAGAGCTTTTCAATCTCGTCAAGCTCCGCAAGGCTTGTGCAGATGGGCTTGTCGCCGTAAACGTGCTTTCCTGCCTTGAGTGCCGCAATAGCGTGACCGCCACGGTCACCGTAGCAACCGCCGAGGTTTACTGCATCAACTCTCTCGTCTGCAAGGACTTCTTCAAGGGATGAGTAGTTAAACTCAATGCCTGTTCCCTCTGCAAGCTGCTTTCCGATTTCTGTTTCTTCCCATGCACCGAGGACATTAATATTCGGGTCTGCCATTGCCTCCTCAAAAATCGCGCCTGTGTGGCGGTGGCGGAAGCCTACAAATACAAGATTCATAGTTTCATTCTCCTTTATACTTTTTAATTTTATTTATAAGATGTCTTCCAACTTTTGCTTCAAACTCAAGAGCAACGCCTATAAGCTCTTCGGGAAATGCCCCATCAAAGTGAACGGTCTCAAGAGTAAAATCTCCCGAATATCCCGTTTCAACAAGAGCACGGCAGATTTCATCCCAGTCTGCCTTTCCGAGATAAGGAACAAGATGTCTGTCAACCACAAAATCATTGTCGTGGATGTGGAGACAACCGATTTTCCCCTTAAGGTTTCGGATAGCATCCTCGGGATTTTCCACGTTTATTGCGGCGTGTCCCACATCAAAGCACACGGTGAACTGCTCCTTCGGAAGCTTTTCCATAAATGCCGAAAGCTTTTCCGATGTTCCTATTCCGCAGGGCTTTCTTCTGTCACGAAGCTCATCCCATTCAAAGAGATTTTCAACCGCAACCTTTATTCCATATTCTTTGCAAAAAGGAATAAGACTTCTGTAAAAGCGGAGATTTTCCTCTGCGGCATCATAGCCCTTCGGCATGGGTTTTGTGGCATGGACAACAATTACGGGAGCGCCCACATATGCTGCTATTTCCATTTCACGGCGGATTTTTTCAAAGGTGGCTTTGTTATATTCCTCATCGCCAAATTTTTCCGGAGGAAATGTAGCGTGAGACTGATTGCATATAATTTCCGCTTCATCGGCAGCTTTCTTTACCCTTTTTGCAAAGTCCATATAGCTGTCGGATTCAACGGGGTTTCCGTCAGCCTTGAGGTTATGAAGACTCAAATCAAAAGCATCAAAGCCCGCTTTTTTTATGGCACGGATAGCATTCTCCATGCCGATCTTCGGCTCAATCCCTGCCGTTGAAACTGATAAAAACATAGCTTTCACCTACTTAAGGGTTTTGATGATTTCTGTTGAGGTCTCAATAAGCTTCTCGGCCGTGCCTGCAACATATCGTGAGGTAAGTGCCTCATATCCGCCCTCGTCAAATGCTGACTGAACGGGATAATAACCCTCATAGCCGTTTGCGCAGCAGCAGGGAATTGTGAGAGTGAAAGGGGAATTTGCCTTAATCTGTCTTCCTACCTCTGTGAAAGGCTCACCGGGAAGACTTGCAAATACAACATCACCAACAGACACAGCGGTGAGAATAAGGTCCTTGAAATCGGGCTTTGACTGCATTCTCTCGATTCTTGTTGCCTTTGCAATCTTCTCTGTTCTTGCCATTCCTTCAAGCTCCGGAACAGCCTTTTCACTTCCTACTTCGTGATAAAGCTTTGCAAGAGCGAGAGCAGCAGGAATTTCCTCGGGAGTTCCCTTATTATATCTTACCGATATCATCTTCTTTGCATATCCTATCTTATCACCCGGAAGCTCTTCTGCAAGCTCATAATTTGAAATAACTGACATTGCAATCTTTCTTCCCATATATCTTGCACGATCATAACCATGAGCACAGCTTGTTTCAGGATTACGGGTAACATCGATGTGATTTGAATCGCCCTGCGCACCGTTTAGATACATACAAAGAGAATTGGGGACATTGAGCTCATATGTATCACGAACAAACTTCGGATAGTCTGCAGAAAGAAGCTCACCGCTGATTACATCGGGGTGGACCTGGAAATTTACAATTCCGATTTCAGGCTTTCCTTCACGCTTTATGATAAGAAGCTGACTTTCTTCGTCCGGTGTGCCGAGAGCGTGGTCTATATCTGGATTCTGCCAACCGGGATTTGTGCGGACTGTGCCATCCTTCATACGGTAGCGGCGGATAAAGGAAACGCCCTTGACCTCGCCTCTTGTATACTTCATTGTGGCGGGAGCCGCATCCTGCATAGCAAGTGCCGCACCGTCTGCAATTCTCTTGCGGAGCCAATCTCCGTATTCGGGGTTTTCAAATTTTCCGATCTTTGATTCTGTGCTTGCAACACCCGGTCCGAGGTGGGTATGGGTAGATGCAATGAACACACCGTCAACATCACCGCCGATTGCTTCTGCAACGGCAGGACGGAGAAGTGACATAAACTCCATGTTCATACCGATAACATCAACGCTTATGATAACAGCCTTTTTCTCACCGTCATCAAAAGCAACAGTTGTTGCGAGAAGAGGGTCAAGAACACCCTTTGCAGTTCTCGGCTCAAAGTATCCCTGAACCGATACTCCGAGAGGCGGTGTTATATCAACTCTTGAAAATCCTGCTTTTAACATAATTATCACCTTTTCTTATAATAAAAAGTATTATCTATAAAATTATATACTGTAACTTACTTTTTTTCAATACCAAAAAGCATTGTTTTTAAGTTTTTACCAAAAAGCATTGTTTTTAAGTTTTTCAAATGCAAAAAGCACCGCCATACGGCGGTGCAAATTGCTTTTCGTAAAACAGGCTCAGTATTCAAAACCCAGACTCTTTGCATATTCCGATATGCTCACAACGGTTTCCGTTTTCCTTGCTTTCTCTGCAGCGAAAGCTATTACATGATTTTCGGTTGAAATATCAATATCGGCAGCACAGAAGCCCTTATAGTCTCCGTTAAAATACTCATAGAGTTCGTATATGATGCCGGTATCTCCGCCACCGTGACCGCCTTCTATGCTCTCCTCCGTCCATTCAACGGTTAAGTTTATTTTCTTTCTGTCCTCGAATGTGAAGACCGTAATTTCCGTATCACTTGCATTTGCATACAGCTCGCCTTTTGTTCCGAAAATACGGATGTATCGTCCACCCTCGTTGAAGGCATTCATTGTAAGTGAGGCTGTAACGCCACCTGCAAACTGCATATTTACAATCTGATGATCAACAACATCGTTTCCCGCATGATATACACACGCTCCGTAGTTGGAGTTTCTTATGCCTGTAAGCACCTCTTCATCCAACGGAGGGTCATTTTCCGAAAAGCCTTTCGATGCTGCATAACGGCAAAATCTCAACGGACAGTTTTCGGAAAAATAAATTTTATTGATATCATACGGACATGATTCTCTCACCGGACAAAAGGTATCAACGCAACGCAAAGGTGCATTTTCGGGTGCATTTTCAGGCTTAAAGTATGTAAGTTCACCGAAAGAAGATACTTTTTCGCAGGGGCGGTCAATAAGCCATTGGATAATGTCAACATCGTGACAACACTTTGCAAGAAGCATTGGCGTGGTCTCATCTTCGCACTTCCAGTTTCCTCTTACATAGCTGTGACTCTGATGTACGTTTCCGACCCCCTCAACAGCCAACACCGACATTACATTCCCTATCAATCCGTCCATCACGGCTGTTTTTACTGTTTTGTAAAACGGCGTATATCTGAGAACGTGGCATACTAAAACCTTCACGCCCTTTTCCTTTGCCGCATTTGCAATGGCAACACATTCTTCCGCAGTTTGGGCAAGCGGTTTTTCCAGAAGCAAATTATATCCGCATTCTATTGCAGCCAGCGCAGGCTCCAGATGCATTTCATCCAGAGTTGCAATTATTGCCATATCCGCAAATTTGGGCATCGAAAGAATTTCTTTATAATTTGTGAAGCAATTTTCTTCAGGAATATCAAACATTTCCTTTATATGTCTTCTTCGGGCTTCAATCGGCTCTGCGACTCCCACAACGTCAAACATATCGGGAAGATTTTTCATATTTTCGACATACGTTGTTCCTCTGTTGCCGGCGCCTATCAAAATAACGGTAAGCTTTTTCAAAACAACCACTCTTTCCTTGACATGGTTTTTATTATATGATAGCATAAAAAAGCAGTTACTTATAGGACAAAAACGTGTCTTTTTAGCACTATATTGATTTTTCAGGTGATTTATATGCAGTTTGAATATTTCGAAAGAACACCTGTGGCATACAGCCGCTCTGCCGTAAAAGTTCTTCATTTTTCACACAAAGCCGAAAACGATTGTTTTCGGCTTCACTGGCATGACCGCATTGAAATAATATATTTAAAATGCGGTCTTGCAAGCTTCATCTGCGGAGCACATAGCGGAATCCTGAAAGAAGGTTCTGCGCTCATCGTTCCGCCCCGTGCCGCTCATCATATGAAAGCGATACGCGACACGGAATATGACACATTGATGTTTGACGTAAGATTTTTTTACAACGAAACAGAGATATGCAAAAGTCTTCTTCCCGATTTTATTAAAAACGGAACGAAATACGAAAACATCTGTACATCGGAAAAAATTCTTTCATCTATAAACAAACTGTGCAACGAAGTTGACGCCGACTCCCTTGATTCGGTTTCGGAGGTTTATCATTTACTTCATTTGCTTGTTGAAGAAAAAGTTATTTCTGTTTCAAATGAGAAGAAAAGTGGTGACGTTTCACATATAACCGAATATCTCGAAGAGAATTTTGCGGAAAACATAACATCCCGACAGTTGAGCAAGAAGTTCGGGTATACGTCCGCCCATCTCTGTCGCAAGTTCAAAAATGCAATAGGGCTTCCGCCACTTACCTATCTTAAAATTTACAGGCTTGAACGTGCGTATTCGCTGATTGCGGAAAGCACGCTTCCCATATCCGACATAGCCGAAAAAAGCGGATTTGATGACCCCAACTATTTCACACGCTGTTTCACTTCCCACTTCGGTCACCCTCCTTCTTTTTACCGAAAAAAGAAATAGTTTTTTTGCAGCTTGTCTCTGCCGTCCAAAAGCCATAGCCGCCACTTATCCCGATGAAATCGCAAAAAAAGCATCCGAAGATAATAATTCCTCGGATGCTTTTTTTGCTTATTTGCCCGATTCTATAAATCTGCGGAGAATTGCCGCAAGCTCTGCTCTTGTTGCGTTATCCTTCGAATTGATTGTAGACTCTGTTTTTCCGTTCATAATTCCCATATTCGCATATCGGAACTTCACGGAAGTTTTAACTTGAAGTAAGCTATGCTATGTGATATACTCAATCCGTAAACCGACTTATTATGAGGTGATTTTAATGTCAAATGATATTTCAAAAATAGACAGAAACCTTGCAGTGGCAGGTATAGATGTCCCGGATTGTGTTTTTCACGATGTGAGAAAACCTCCCTTTAAGATTTACGGTCTTTACAAACCCGAAACAGAAAATACCTTCCGCAGACTGCCGGAAGAGGTTGCACGTGCAACAAGCGAAGGTGTTTTGAGCCTCCACGCAAATACTGCAGGCGGAAGAGTCCGTTTTTCCACCGATTCGGAATATATCGCAATCTCCTGCAAGCTTCCCGGCATCACTCACTTTGCCCATATGCCCGTGACGGGAGTATCAGGCTTTGATATGTATGTCTCAAAAGGCGGAATTGATGTTTTTGAAAAGTGCTTAACTCCCCCCTGGGATATGACTGACGGATATTCCACCATATATCATTTCGGAAACCGTAAGATGCGTGAAATAACTATAAACTTTCCCCTTTATAACGATGTTGATGAGCTTCTTGTGGGACTTGAACCCGATGCAGAGCTTGGTGAGGGTGCAAAATACCGTGATATAAAGCCTATTGTATATTATGGCTCTTCCATCACTCAGGGCGGCTGTGCCTCACGCCCCGGAAACTGCTACGAGGCTCTCATTTCGCAAAAGCTTTCCTGCGATTACATAAACCTCGGCTTCTCGGGAAGTGCAAAGTGTGAGGATGCGATGATGGACTATATCGCAAATCTCGATATGAGTGTTTTCGTCTATGACTATGACCACAACGCACCCGATGTCGGATACCTTGCCGCAACTCACTTTAAGGGCTATGTAAAAGTCCGTGAAAAGAACCCCGATCTTCCCATAATAATGGTTACGGCTCCCATTGATAACAGAGCATTTCTCGAAAACAGATATTTCCCCTGCCGCGAAGTAATTATGAAAAGTTATCTCGATGCTCGTGCTTCGGGGGATGAAAATGTATACTTCATTGATGGTGCCGCTTTCTTTAACGGAGAGAGTACGGATGCCTGCACCGTTGACGGTTGCCACCCCAACGATTTAGGTTTTCTTCGTATGGCAGACGGCATCGGCCGCATAATTGAATATGTGCTTTTTTCGTGAAATTGGCTTTTTCCGTGAAAACGGAGCAAAATACCCGAATTTGCCTTGACTTTTGTTTGTTGTTTGATATAATAACCTCGATATGTGACGGAGGTTACATATAAAATTACTCTAATATAAAGAGGAGAATTTAAAAATGAAAAAGTTAAACGTTGCCGTCATCGGTTACGGCAGAAGTGGATGCAACATCCACAGCGAATTCTTTAAGTCCGATAACAACGACATTGTAAACGTTGTCGCAGTTGTTGAGCTTGACCCTGCACGTGAGGCTGCTGCAAAGGCTGATTTCGGTTGCGATACATACAGCGATTACAAGGAACTCTTTAATCGCACCGACATTGACCTCGTTGTCAATGCATCATACTCCGATATGCACTACCCCATCACTCTTGACATTATCAACCACGGCTTTAACGTTCTCTGTGAGAAGCCCATCTGTAAGAAGGCAGATCAGCTCCGTGAGCTCATCGCCGCTGCAAAGGAAAAGGGTGTTATGTTCACCATCTTCCAGCAGTCACGTCTTGCCGAGTACTTCGAGAATATGGAAAGAATTATGAAGTCCGGTATCCTCGGTGATATCAAGCTTGTCCGCGGACGTTGGAATGCTTTCTCACGCCGCTATGACTGGCAGACTCTCATCTATCGTGACGCAGGTTCTATGAGAAACACAGGTCCTCACCCCTTCGAGCAGTGCATCTGGCTCTCCGGCACCGATGAAATGCCGAAGAACATCTATTCAAAGCTTGAAGTATGGAACTCCGTAGGTGATGCTGAAGACTACGTATTTGCAGTTCTTGAATACGAGAACGGTCCCCGCTTCGAGATTGAAACAAACCCGTCAGATCCTTACAACGATGGTTGGCTCTATCGTGTATATGGTACACGTGGTGCAATGCGTGTTTCCTCAACAAAGATTGAGTATCAGTACTACCTTGAAGAAGAGAGTCCCCAGCCTGTTCTTGACCACAAGTCTCTCCACGATGAAAACGGTAATCCCTCCTACTGCAGAGACAAGATTGAGTGGCACAAGGAAGAGCTCGAACTTACAGGCGATGCATTTGCATATGGCACATCAGGCTACTATCACCGCCTTTATGACCATATGGTCAACGGCGGAGAGCTCTTTATCGATCCTGCTCACATCATCCCCGAAATTGCAATCTTCGAGGAAATTGAGCGTCAGAATCCTCTCGTGAAGAAATTTGAAAATCCTTTTGTGAAGTAAGCAAAAAAGTGCTAAACAACGCAAAAAAAGTCCATTGATTTAACACACGGTTTGTTTTAAGATATAAATGAGCAAATCAAAAAACGATTGGAGAGTGTTTTAAATGTTTAAAATTGCTATTCTCGGAACAGAGAATTCTCATGCACGTGCATTCTGCAACCTCATCTATAAAGGTGATGCAATGAACGGTAATGTTCCCTATGCAGATTTTGAAGTCATCGGTCTCTGTGGCGACAGCCGGGAAGAAAATGAACTTCTCAAGGAAATCACAGGCGGCAAGGCTGAGATTTCAGAAAACGGCGACAAGTGGGTTGATGAAGTTGATGCCATTATGGTAACGGCTCGCTCCGGTGCAAAGCATCTTGCATACGCAAAGAAATATATCGAAGCAGGCAAGCCCGCTTTCATCGACAAGCCCATCACAATCGACCCCGAAGAGGCTCTTGAGCTTGTTCGCCTTGCAAAGAAGAACAATGTTCCTCTCTGCGGCGGCTCTTCTCTCGGTGTTATCGAAGATACACAGAAGATGAAGGCTCTTCGCAACAATGCTGATAAGATGGAGCGTGTTTTCGGCGGAAGCGTTTCTGCTCCCATCAACATGAAGAACGAATGGGGCGATTTCTTCTTCTACTCACAGCACCTTGTTCAGATTATGACAGAAGTATTCGGCCATGATGTAGAATCCATCATCGGTGTTAAGCGTGATGATGCTGCAACCTTCATTGCACGTTATGCAGATTATGATGTAACAGGTCATTACGGCACAATGGGCTATAGTGCAACAATCTATGCAAAGAATGAGACACATCATCTCAACCTTTCTCTTGCAAACGCATATCGCACAGAGTTCCAGCGTTTTGAGCATATGGTAAGAACAGGCGGTATGCCTGAGTCTTATGAGGAGCTTATCAACCCGGTATTCATTCTCAATGCAATCCATGAAGCAATCAACACAGGCAAGGAAGTTAAGGTCGTAAAGCCCGTTATCTAAAAGAGAACATATAAGAAGGACATCGCAGATTTGCGATGTCCTTTGCTTTTTAATGCACAATCCTTATTTTCTTATGCAGATTTTCAATAACCAGTTCTTCGCTTCCCTCACATTTTTCTCCGTCAAGAGACCACGCCATTTCGGGATCTGCATTTATTTCTACGCTTTTTGCACTTCTAAGAATTATCAATTCGGAATCAAATTTCTGCTTTTTCACATCAATAACACACTTTGCAAACTCCCGTATATTCTTCGGGTAACGAACAAGCAGAACTTCAAACTGTCCATCAGACATATCCACGAGGTCAGGTTTGAGATTGATAATTCCTCCCACGCTTGTGGAATTGCATATTGCACCAAAAAGATAATTGTCCTCAAAATCTTCGCCGTCAAGAACAATTTTGAGATGTTCTTTCTTTATGTGAGTAAGCTCCTGAATCCCCTTCCACACATACGCACTATGTCCGAGCTTATTTTTCAAGCTCTGTGATGTAGCATAGCTTGTGCTTGTAAATGCACCAAAGGATGCAACATAAGTAAAATATCTTGTTCCGAATTTTCCTACATCATATTCCTTTGGTGTTCCCGAAACAATCTGCTTTGCAGCTTCCAGAACGTCCGATGAAAGAGAAAGAGTGTTTGCAAAATCATTTGTGGAGCCCGCAGGTATATATCCGACAGGAACATCCAGCCCCGAATCAATAATCCCTGCAACCGTTTCATTAAGAGTTCCGTCTCCGCCACAGCAAACAATAATATCTGCGTTTTCGCCAAGTAACCTGACTGCATTTGTGGCATCTCCCGAACAAGATGTGATATGTATATGTACATCATATTCTGCGGCATTAAATACAGATACAATCTCCGCAAGATGTTTTTCTGCCTTCTTCTTTCCTGCAGTCGGATTGATAATCAGCAAAAGCTGTTTCATTTCAAAGAATCCCCACTTATCTTGATTTGAATATAATACAGGAAAAGTATATCACATAATTTGTAATTTCGCAAATATTATTGCAAAAAAGTGTCGGATTTTATCGAAAAAGGATTCCACCAAAATAAGGTGAAATCCTTTTTGATTACTTTACCTCTTCGCTTCCGTCTGTTACCTGAGTGAAGGATGTGCCGTCCTTTACTATTGCATAGCCTTCGTATGTGCCGTCAACGTCTGCTTCAACGGTGAACTGGGTGGAATCTGTCTTCATCGGAATCTTCCTTGTTCCGTTTACGATAATTCCCTTTTCAACTGCATGGTCAAGTCCGATGAACTCTGCCATAATGCTTGTTGCATCACCGCTTGTGAAGGTATCTATAATAATCTTTATAAACTTTCCGGTAAAGTTCGCCTCTTCGTCTGCATATATCGGCTCAACTGTGCAATCCTTGTATGCATAGAAGCTATATGTCTTTGAAACAGAAACTATCTCTCCGTCCTTCTTCCATCCCTTGAATACTTTGCCCTCTACATCCTCTGCGGTGAAGGTTACAAGCTCACCATAGGACTTATCTGCTTCATTTACCTTAACAACGTTTGTTGTGTCGCTGTACTTTGCAACAAATATCATTGTGCCCGAAAGCTCAACATCTGTTTCCGTTCCGGTATAGAGCTTTCCGTCGTTATAGCAATACCAGCCTACTGCTTTCCATAGCCTGCAAGTGAGGGAAGTGCCGGGAAAGCTACGCTGTCCTTAACCTCAAGTCTGTCACCGTTTGCATTATAGAACTCTGCCTTTGCAGTTGCACCCTCTGCACTTTCGTATACTGCAATGAGGTAGTTTGCACCTTCTGCCGGCTTATATGTGAGGTCTTTTGAATAAGAAACGATTATCTTATCATTGCTTGCGCCCTTTGCCCAATAGAGGAAGTTATAGCCTTCCTTTTCGGGAGCTGTGTATGTATACTTTTCACCGAGATTCTTTACAACACCTGTTTCGATAGTCTCGATAAGTGTTCCGCCATCGGTATATGCATATGTATTTACAGTTGCTGTCCCCGACGTGGTATAGCTCTCCTCAACTGCATCGAAGGATGCATCATAGTCTGTATCTACGGGAACAAGGTCAATGTAGGAAAGCTTGAAGCTCTGGTATAAGTATTTGTTATAATTATAAACGGTCGCTTTGTCATAATCACCGCTATTAAGAGCTGTCTGGTCAATCGCCGAACCATCTATTTCAAAATAAATGATATATTCCTCGCCCGGAGCAACCTCGAGTTCCTTTTCAAAAGAAGTTGCTGTCTGGTTCAAACAAGTGTATGTGCCGAGAAGATTTTCGTCTGCAGCATAAGCTGAACGCTCAAGAACTGTTCCGTTATTGTCCGCAAAACCTGCGAACAATCCGCCTCTGTTGCTATATCCGTCAAACAACCCTTCCAGGCCTGTCTCAGGATCAATTTTTGTCATATATACAAATGTTCTCGCAGAGTTGTTGTCACCATATATTCCATAGCCGCTTGTTCTGTTATTTCCTACTCTGAGAGTATATTTTCCTGCAACCGCATCTTCAGGAATCTTGATTCTTACAGGGAAGTTAGGTCCGGATATTGTTCCGAATTTACCAAAGTTTGCATCAGGGTCGCTTTCTGTTCCTATATAGAATGTCCCGTAATAACCTGCCGGCTCAAGCCATGCATGAGATGAGAGAAGACCTTTTCCATAAAGCTCAAATGGAGCTGTCTTTGAAAGATCAAGTGTTGGAGGTAATGTGCGTTCGACAGGGCTTCCATTCTCATAAAGAATTCCCCATGAACTTCCGAATTTCATTCCACTGAGTGTCATAGTAGATGCAAGAAACTTTCTGAACGGTGAATAGCTCTTTATTGTTTTGTTCGCTCCAGCGACATGTTTCCAATATTCAATGGGTCTGTATGAAAGCATCCCGACTTCTTTGTTGGAAATAGACGTACTGAGTCCTGTGTAGTCTCCCTCAAAATTGTAAATGAGGTTTTTAATTGTCGGCTCGGCATACTTAATTCCTGTTGTATCATAAGTCGTTGTAGAGTCAACGGTTGTATATGTACGAAGCTCGAATTTCAGGTCACCATAATTTTCGCTTTCTTCATCTGTCTCAACCGGAATAAAGTGTGCAGACGGCAAAACCTCTGCCGTGCTGATCGAATCACTGCTTATCTTATAGCTGATGGTTTCAGCCTCTGCCACCGCTTCACCCTCTGCCGATGCGGAAAATACCGGCACAAAGGAAATGAGCATTGCTGTGGCAATAATAATGGACAATAACCTTTTCATATTGCTTTCCTCCGATTTTTATAAAAATACATTATAATTATATCACCATCTCACAAAAAATCAAGCATTTTCTTACAGTAAATTCCACTTTTCAGGCAAAAAATATCGGCACGAAATATTCTCCGTGCCGATACTTTTTAAAACTTTACTTCTTTACCTCTTCGCTTCCGTCTGTTACCTGAGTGAAGGAAGTGCCGTTCTTTACTATTGCATAGCCTTCATATGTGCCGTCAACGTCTGCTTCAACGGTGAACTGGGTGGAATCTGTCTTCATCGGAATCTTCCTTGTTCCGTTTAAGATAATTCCCTTTTCAACTGCATCAGAAAGTCCGATGAACTCTGCCATAATGCTTGTTGCATCACCGCTTGTGAAGGTATCTATAATAATCTTTATAAACTTTCCGGTAAAGTT
>JAFSEA010000020.1 GCA_017435965.1 Oscillospiraceae bacterium | reverse complement strand
CAGGATTTATATGCACAATGGGCGGTAAATACATACAAAGTATCGTTTTACGGAAACGGTGGAACAACACCGATTGAGAGTAAAAATGTAACGCATGGAACAATGTATGGAGAACTGCCTACACCGACTCGTCAGGGATACACATTCCTCGGATGGTTCACAAAAGAGGAGGGTGGAGAGCAGATAACAAGCGAAACCCCGGCAACACTCACCGCGTGGCAACCTCTTTATGCCCATTGGACACCGAACGTATATTTGGTAAATTTCTATACCAATGATACGGAAACTCCATACACAACAAAAAATGTTACATACGATTCGGCTTATGGCGAACTTCCAACACCGGAAGCACCGGCTGGTTATTGGTTTAAGGGATGGAACAGTAAGGCTGATGGAAGCGGAGAAGATATAACGAGTGAAACTATATTTAACCACAGCAATGCAGTATATCGATTTCTGTATGCACAGTGGACACCGATACCATATAAAGTAAGGTTCAGAAAAGATGAAACAACGTTATATTCCGAAAAGACAGTATATTACAATACGGCATATGGAGAAATGCCGGTGCCGGAGAAAGAGGGATACAGCTTTGTTGGATGGTACAGCGCAATGGAAGGTGGAGAGCAAGTAACGAGTGATATGATATTCAGTTTTGAAACAATAACATATCAACACTTATACCCAAGATGGACACCAAACACCTACACAGTAAAATTTGATGCCAACGGAGGAACGGTGGATACAGCGAGCAAGAGCGTAACCTATGATTCAACATATGGAACATTGCCGACACCGACAAGACCGGGATATACATTCAAAGGTTGGTATACATGGACAAGCGGCGGAACGCTAAAAACGAGTGAATCAAAAGTAGTGTTCTATGATGAACAAACTTTATACGCCCAATGGACACCGAAAGTATATACGGTAAGATTTTACACAGATGATATGGAAACGCCGTATAATGTGAAAAGCGTAACATATGATACAGCGTATGGTACGTTGCCAACACCAACTGAAATACCACAAGGTTATGGGTTCAAAGGTTGGAACAGTGCACCGGATGGTAGCGGAACATATGTAACTGCGGAAGATATATTCAGTAATAACACAGTGACGCACACAATGCTTTACGCCCAATTCTGGCCGTTTACATATGAAGTACGTTTCCATGCAAACGGCGGAACAGTAGATACTGAAACTAAAAAAGTGAAGTATGACCAAACTTACGGTGAACTTCCAACTCCAACACGCCCCGGATATGCCTTTAGAGGTTGGAACAGCCTTGCTGATGGAAGCGGACTCACAATAACAAGTGAAAGTATATTTAGCTTTGAGCATTCCACAACACAGGATTTATATGCACAATGGGCGGTAAACACATACAAAGTATCGTTTTACGGAAACGGTGGCGAAACGCCGATTGAGAGTAAAAACGTAACGCATGGAACAACGTATGGAGAACTGCCTACACCGACTCGACGTGGATACACGTTCCTCGGATGGTTCACAAAAGAGGAGGGTGGAGAGCAGATAACAAGCGAAACCCCGGCAACACTGACAGCGTGGCAACCATTATACGCTCAATGGAAGCCGATAGTGTTTACGGTCAAGATGTATACAGACGACTTGGAAACACCATATGCAACAAAGAGTGTTACCTATGATACGACTTTTGGTGAACTTCCGACTCCTGAAGCTCCGAGAGGATATAGTTTTAAGGGATGGAACACATCAAAAGACGGAAGTGGAACATACATAAACAGCAATCACTTGTTTAATTATGAAGTAGCTGCTTTTGATGTGCTTTACGCCCAGTGGAAACCTCTTGTATATAAAGTTAATTACTATACAGATGACTATGAAACACCATATGCAACACAGTCAATTTCGTATAATTCAGCGTATGATGAAATGCCTGTTCCGACAAAAAAAGGATATACATTCAAGGGTTGGAACAGTGCAAAGGACGGAAGCGGAACGAAAGTAACAAGTGAGCATGTGTTCAGTTTTGAACGTTTGTCAACATATCAGGAACTTTATGCACAGTGGAGAATCAATACCTATACCGTTACATACGATGCAAACGGAGGTGTTGGTGAGAGTAAATCATCCTCGCATACATATGATGTTGAAGCATCTCTTGCAGAGAACACATTTATTCGTGATGGATTTACATTCCTTGGTTGGTCGCTTGATGAATCAGCAACAGTTGAAACTTATTCTGATAAAGAAAGTGTGAAGAATCTAACAGAGAATGACGGAGAAAGTGTTGTACTTTATGCAGTATGGCTTGAAAATGAAGTTGAAAAGCCCGAAGTAAAAGAATATTCCTTCGGTCAATCCGTACAGATCGGACTTATTGAGCCGTGGTTCTTGAAGGCAAATCTTTTGGTATACACAGATTCCATATCAAACCCCATTGACTATGCCACACTCAAAGATTATGGTGCATATTTCATCCGCAAGAGCGAGCTTGAAGATAAAGATGCAACACAAAGCACATTGACAGTTGAAGAGATTCTGAATAATCCGAATACCGTCAAGAAATCAAAGAAAGAGGGAACAGCAGGAATAGACGGAAGCCTTCTCACAGCAAATTATGATAAGGGACTTTATACATACGAAATGGGTGATTCAATCTTCGTTCTCTTCTATGTAGAGGATGCAGCTGGAATACAGTATGCACCGATAAGGGAACGAAACATAAAATCCCTTCTTGATGAGAGAAAGAACAACACGCAGAGCTACACTAATGTGCTTGAGAGAAATGTATATGACAAGATGAGTGTGCTTGAAGGAAACGTTAAGAAGTACCGTGCACAGTTTGATGAGGTGACAAGGTTACCGGATATGAGTGCACCAAAGCTTTCGGAGCACGTTTCTGAAAACGGCGTGTTTACAGAAGAGACAGTAAAGACATATACATTCGGAAACAGCGTGCAGTTAGTTCTTGTTGAGCCGTGGGGACTCAAAGTAAATGCAATAGTACAGAAAAGCGGGAAGCTTATTGACTACAATTCCGTTGAAGAGTACGGAGCGATTGTGTTCTATGATACAGCCGGAGAAATAGCCGGGGGGAAAATGACTGCGGAAGAGCTTCGCACAAAGAGTGATGCATACGTATTCAGCAGTAAAGTGGGAGATGCAACGATAGACGGAAGTCTTATCACGGCACTTTACAACAAAGGAATATATACATATCAGCTAAACAGCAACGCATATGTAATGTTCTATGTAAAGGATGCGGACGGCTACCACTACGGCGATGTCAAGGTGAGAAATGCGTATGAGCTTGCAAAGACCCGAGGAGCAGACACAAGCGGAAACTACGGTGAGCAAGAGAAAATTGTTTATCAGGATATAGTAACGATGTATGAAACGGTTACTGCATATCGTGATGACTATTTCGGTAAAAACTAAAGAAAGGAGAAAGAGAAAATGAACAAGTATGAAGCACCGAAAATGGAGCTTGTTGAGCTTGCAAAGAACGATGTTATAACAGCATCGGGACTTACAGGCGGCGGCGCAACCGACAACACCGGTGGCGGCGGACTGGATTTTGACTAAAAAATGAAAAAAACGAGGTCAGCATTTATTTCGGATGCTGACCTCGTTTTTTGCAAATATCAAGAGAAGAGTTTTGACAAAGAACAAAAAAATTGATAAAATAGCAATACGACAAATTGCAAGGGGTATGATTTTATGAATATGTATGCCAATTTACATACACACAGTTATCATTCGGACGGTGGATATTCGCCCGAAGAGCTTGTTTGTGCGGCAAAAAACGAAGGATACAAAGCTTTGGCACTTACCGACCACGATACCATTTCAGGATGTGAGGAAATCCGCAAGGAATGTGAGAAATACGGACTTGAGTTTGTTTTGGGAATTGAGTTCAATGCACCGTCGGAGCTTCTCAATGGTATTTCTGCGGAGCCTTCCGTCTCCTCACAATTTCACATAGTTGCGCTGAATTTCAACCCGGAGCATCCGCCCATAAAGGAATACATAAAACAGCTTGGTGAGCGAAGAACGGAAATGACTCGTCAGCTTTTTGTAAACGCCGTCAAAAGAGGCTCAATAAAAGGCGTGGAATGGGAAGAAATTCTCGAATACAATAAAGACAAGACATGGATTTCAGGCTCTCAGGTGCGTCACGCTCTCAGCGCAAAAGGTGTTATGAAATTGAGCGATCTTACATTTTTGCGTGAAGTTATGTTCGGAAAATATGCAAAGGATGCAGTTGCACCGTTTCCATACAGAACGGAAGCTGAAATAATCAGGCTTATCCGAGATGCGGGAGGTATAGCTGTTCTTGCTCATCCTCACAATCAGCTTTTTTGTGTTGATGCCCTTATCGAAATGGGAATAAACGGAATAGAAGTGCATCATCCAGACCTTACGGAAGAGGAAAAGGAAAAGGCATATGAGCTGGCACTTGAAAAAAATCTGTTCATTTCAGGCGGCTCCGATCATTCCGGACTTTGCAGCGGTTATTATGAACGCTATGAAAATCCAAAGGAATGTCGCTATTACAGAGAGCCTTTCATATACGGAACTTCAAAACAATATTTTGACGAGATTAAGAATAAAATACTGGACAGATAAACCAAAACCACCGGCTTTTATACCGGTGGTTTTCTCTATCTGTAGTTTTTTTGTGAAATTCTTTGCGTTTTCCTGTAGCTCAGGGGAGAAGAGCCGGTCAGGTCTTTAAATACGTGACTGAAATATGCACCGCTTGAAAATCCCACCTGTTCAGATATGGATTCGATGGAAAGATCGGAGTTTATAAGTAAATCTTTCGATTTTTCTATTCGTCTTGCTTTTATATATTCACCCGGAGTGCAGCTGAACTTGATTTCAAAATTTTTATACAGAGCACTTCTGCATATATTGAGACGGTTGGAGAGCGTTTCTATTGACAGGTCATCACCGAGATTCTTTTCAATAAAATTTGTTGCTCTTTCTATGATGATATTGCTTTCGGGTTTCAGAACGGCCTCGAGCATTATATATTTTGCCACCATTGTTGCAATGTTTGCAATACTGTCTATCCGATCGGCATCAAAGAGGGGAAGATCTTCATAAAGCTCAGCCATTTTTTCATTTTCAATCGGGATGTTTTTGAGATATTTTGAAACGAGAGAAAAATCATCCCCCTTTTTCATCTGACCGAGAATTATATATGCAAGGATATCATCGTTGAATATTATCGGAACGGCAACGTCAACAAGACCTGCATGACAAATCTGCACCTCTGCTTTTCGGGATGCCCTGCACTTCTCAAAAAGCTTCCGGTCGGAACAGGAACAAGCCTGTTTTCCGTATTTTGTAGATTGTATGGCATAGCAATAACGGTTATTTTTGCTCCATTTTGTGTTCAAAGGAGAAAAGTTTATGTCTACGATGATTATGTTGATTCCGCAGGCGTTTGAAAAATCCTGCAATATGCCGTCAAGTCGCTCAATATCATAGTTTATGATCATAAGTTTCACCTCTTTGTAGAGTATATCACGATTGGTGAAATTTGTAAATAGATTTGCGAGGTGGAATATATTGCAAAAAATGGAGAAGATAGTTACTTGTCCATATTTGTTCATTAAAATATAATATATATTGTAATGTTATAGGAGGATTATAATGTATAAAATATCTGTTCCGATAATGAATTCAAATATAGCAAGAATGGGGAGAGAGAACCTTCTTGCAGAAATAGAAAAGCTGGGCGCAAAACGTGTGTTTTTGGGCTTTGGAGAATATGTGCTGGATTCGGAAAAGCAAAAGCGTGATTTTGATGCTCTCCGTGAAAATTGCACTTTTTTTAAAAAGCACGGTCTTGAAGTCGGTGTCTGGATATGGTCAATGACTATGCTTGAAAAGAATTCATATATGCATATGAAATCACCGGAGGGAAAGGTGAGTACAACTCAGCTTTGTCCGTCCGATGAAACCTTTGTTGAGTTTGCCGCCGATTATATCAAGAAAATGGCGGCGTGCGAACCTGATATAATAATGTACGATGATGATTTCAGATACAGTTTTCTTGATATCGGAATGGGTTGTGTGTGCGATAACCATATTGCCTATATGGAAAAGCTTCTCGGAGAAAAGCTTGATGAGGAGAAAATATCAAAGCTTTTATCCGGAGGTAAGAATAAATACCGTGATGCGTGGCTTTCTGCCAACGGCTATTTTTTGGAGAGCTTTGCAAAAAGAATGAGAGAGGCACTTGACGAAGTGAATCCCGAAATTCGTCTCGGTCAGTGTTCCTGCATCGGCGCATGGGATACAGACGGAACTGATTCAATAACAATTTCAAAGCTCCTTGCAGGAAATACAAAGCCTTTTATGCGCTTTATCGGTGCACCGTATTGGGCAAAAGAAAAGCAATGGGGAAACCGTTTGCAGAATATCATAGAGCTTGAGCGTATGGAAAAAAGCTGGTGTGAGGGTAGCGGCATTGAAGTATTCTCCGAAGGAGATGTATACCCGAGACCGAGAACAAACTGCCCGGCAAGCTACCTTGAGATTTTTGATACTGCACTTCGGGCATCCGGCGGCTTTGACGGAATTTTAAAATACGGAATTGACTATTATTCAAATCCGGGATATGAGTCGGGATATATTTTCCACCACATCCGAAACCTTCCGCTTTATTCGGAAATAGAAAAGCATTTCGGAGACAAAAAGCCTTGCGGAATCAGAGTGTATGAGAAAATGAAAAAGTTCTCCGATATGAAAATTCCTGAATCCATATCGGGAATGGGAGAAGAAATTCAGAATTGCTTTTTCTCTCCGGCTTCAAGAATGACATCTGATAATTCAATACCGTCGGTGTATGAAAGCCTCGGAGTATGCGGAATCGCCTTTGGTGAAAATGCAACAGAGCTTTCCGATGAGGCGTTGAAAAAAGGTGTCATAATTGATATGCGTGCCGCTGAAATTCTCAGCGAAAATGGAATTGATGTGGGACTTATCAAAAAAGGCTCATTGATTTCGTGTGATGAGGAGTTTTTCAACGAAGGTCGTGATGTGGTCAGAGTTGAGTTCCGATTCCATGGAATTGAATGTAATGTGTATGATATTTCCGTTTCGGAAAAAGCAAAAATAATGAGCAGATTTTCCTACACAAAGGAAGATAAAGTGTCCACGGGCGAAATTATCGGCTCATACCTCTATGAAAATGCTTCGGGACATAAATTCCTCGTATTTGCATTTGATGCATATTTTAACGGTGAAATTACATACAGAAGCTACTTAAGGTCCCGTGAGATAAAAGAAGCCGTCGAGTTTTTTGGAGAAAAGCTCCCTGCTTATTCTTATGGAAACCCCGACCTTTACACACTTGCGAAAAAGAAAGAGAATGAGATGGCTGTCGGCCTGTGGAACATCTTCCCGGACTCGGTAATTGATCCCGTGATTGAGCTTGATTCCGAATATTCTGAAATTGAGTGTATAAACTGCACAGGTGAGATTAAGGGAGATAAAGTGTATCTTTCCGAAATACCTCCCTTTTCTTTCGCAGGCTTTGTGGTTTCAAAGAAAGGAAAAGATAAAGAAAAAATATGAATTACATACTTCTTGCGGCAACAATTCTCGGAGTTACGGCACAGGGAATTGTCTCAAAACAATACAGCCTTAAAGCAGAATGTCAGAATTCAATGATGTTCTCTGCGGTTTCGGCATTTTTTGCAATGATTTTCTTCGTGATATGCGGAGTGGGCTCATTTAATCTCAACCCCGATGTTGTTCCATATTCAATAGCCTTTGGTGTGTTCTATTGTATGGCATTGTTCGGCGGTCTTAATGCAATACGAACAGGACCGCTTTCAATATCGGTTCTCGTGAATCAATTCGGTCTTATAATTCCGACCTTGTATGGAATTATTTGGCTCGGAGATGATATCGGAGCTTGCGGATACATTGGGATTGTTTTGCTCTTTACGGCACTTGTTTTTGTAAATCTCAAAAATGAAAAACTGCAGTTTTCCCGCAGTTGGTTTATCTGGCTCGCTGTTGAGTTTGTCGGTAACGGTATGTGTTCAACCGTTCAGAAAATGCAACAGCTAAAGTTTGGCGGAGCATATAAAAATGAATATATGATTATTGCTCTGCTTTTTGTCACATTGGCTTCGCTTGTTTCGGGATTGTACAAGAACAAAAATATCGGCAAAAGCATCACAACTGCGCTTCGGTATGCACCAATCCAGGGTGTGGCAAACGGTGCGGTAAATCTCTTTGTAATGCTCCTGACGGGACTTTTGCCCACGGCAATTTTGTTCCCTTCAATCTCGGCAGGCGGAATGGCTATAACCTTTGCAATAGCAATTCTTTTTTACAAAGAGAAGCTTTCAAAAGTACAAATTCTCGGATATATGTTCGGCATAATTTCTGTTGTACTACTCAACATTTAAATAAGGAGGTTTGAAGATGCTTGCTCCAAAAGAAAAGAAACTTGAAATAAGCTCAGGAAGCTACGTCATTGACAAAGCATACGAAAAGCTTTCAATCGTAGAGCTGTTTTCGGAGATAAAAAAGGGCATAGGGAATGTATCACTAAAAGAAAATCCTTGCCTTAAGAAGGAAGAGTATATTCTTGATATAAAGAGTGACGGAATCACTCTTACATACTCCTGTGATGAAGGTCTTTTTCGAGGTGTCACGTCCCTGTGGCAGATTATAAAGCAAAATGGTTGCAGTCTTCCGTGTCTCCATATAGAGGATGAGCCACAGCTTTCACGGCGAGGTTATATGTATGATATAGCCCGAAGCCGTATGCCGAAGGTGGAGACCTTCAAGAAAATAATTGATGTGCTCTGTATGTTTAAATATAACGAGTTCCAGATATATATGGAGGGAGATTGCTTTAAGTACAGCGGATTTCCTGAGTATACGAAGAGCTTTGATTGTCTCGCTCCCGAAGATATAAAAGAGCTTGAAGATTATTGCTCGGAAAGATTCATCGACCTTGTTCCAAATCAGAACTCCTTCGGGCATCTCGCACCATGGCTTAAATATGATGAACTAAAGTATTTGGGTCTCGGTGACGGCACAAACGATTTGAACACATTGAATCCGCTTCTTCCGGAGAGCTTTGAATTTATAAAAAAGCTTTTTGATTCGGTCTTGCCGCACTTCAAATCCGATTATGTAAACATTGGTCTTGATGAAGCATACGGTCTCGGTTTATATCAGACCGAAGAATATTGCAAAAAGCACGGAAAAGAAAAGGCGTGGCTCACCTGGATGGAAAAGATAAATTCCTATGTGAAAGAAAAATACGGTAAGACGGTTATGTACTGGGCGGATATGATTGTAAAAAATCGTGATATTTATAAATCCTTGCCCAAGGATGCCGTAGCTCTTGAATGGGGATATGAAAATCAGGATATGGGAGCAATGGGAGAGCATTGTGCTCTGTTCAGAGATATCGGATGTGAGTTTTACGTTTGTCCCTCCTGCAACACACATATGTCCCTCACAGGTAGGTCGGATGTAATGCTTTCGCACATAAGAACCTCGGCACAGATTGGCGTGAGAAACGGTGCAAAAGGACTTCTTCTCACCGAGTGGGGAACGGGTCAGGGTGAAACGGGTCATCCGCATTTTCCCGTGTGGGAGCTTATCCCGATTGCTCTTGCAGGTATGTATGCATGGAATATTGTAGACGGTGAGTGTGAAGGCATCGGTTTTGGTGTTGATTATGTTACGGCAGCCGGTGAAATTCTTGACAAAGCTGTGTTTAAGTGTGAAGGTTTGTCTAAACTTCTTTTCCGAATGGGAAATTACTACCTGCTTGAACCTATAAGAATTCCGGTCGGCACAATGCTTGGCGGAAACTTCTGGAAGCCTATGTGTGAAACAAAGCTTTATAACCTCTTTGATCTTGATAGCTTTGACACAGAGTTTTTCTATGGAAATGTTATAGATTATACCAAGAAAACAATTTCGGAAATCGAAAAGCTTTCATTGGATGATGAACTTAAAGCAGAAATAATGCTGAATTCAAAAATGGTTATTCTTTCGGCAGAAATTTGTAAGCTCCGTGGAAAGAAAAACGCCGACAAAGCAAAGGTGTCCGAGCTTTGTGAGATTATAGATTGGATGATTCCCGAATACAAACGCCTGTGGCTTTCGCAAAACTACGAAAAAGGCGTTGAAGTGTTCATAGAACATCTTAAAATGCACAAGCGAGACCTTTTGAAAATGCAAAATTGATTGTAGGGAGGATGAGTGTGAATGGAAAACGGAAATCTCAAAGTCGGTTTTGCACGTGTCTGCATAACTCCGCCTCTTGGGATAAATATTTCGGGATACTTTTATCCCCGAATAGCAAAAGGAGTTCTCGACGATCTTTATGCAAATGCTGTTTCTTTTGTAAACTCGCAGAAAACTGTCGTTCTGATAAGCGTTGATTTACTTTATATTACGGACGATTTTGCAAATTCGTACAGAAGAAAAATCTCGGAGAAGCTAAACATCTCAATAGACGCAGTTTTTCTTTCGGCAACTCATACGCATACCGGACCGACTCTTGGTATCCGTGAGACAGGTGACGGAATGCCAATATACGATGAATATCTGGGAGAACTACTTTGCAACTGTGCGCAAATGGCTCTTGACGATGCAAAAGCGGCAAAGCTTTCTTATTCGTCCGGAACCGTAGAAAATATCGCATTTGTGCGTGCATACCATATGAAGGATGGAAGTGTTAAGACCAATCCCGGTATAGGGAATCCTGATATAGTCAGACCTGTATCGGAGCCTCACAAAGGAATGTATCTCCTGAAAGCAGAGCGAGATAACACCGATGATATTTATATTGTTAATTTCGGTGTTCATCCCGACACAATCAGCGGAGATTATATCAGCGCTGATTGGTGCGGAATACTTCGTAATACCGTTGAAAATGCTTTGGGAACTGTCAAGTGCGCATTCTTTACAGGCTTTCAAGGGGATTTGAACCACTTTGACGTGAGCCCCATAAAAGGCGAGTGGGACATACGCCACGGATATGAATTTACAAAGTATATGGGGATGGCTTTGGCTGGCGGTGTTCTTCAGATTTGCGGAAAAACAAAGCCCTTTGAAAGCAAAGATATAGATTTTGCAACAAAAAAGATAAGTATCAGGACAAACAAAGCAAACGACAAGCTCGAGGATGCAAAAAAGGTACTTGAGCTTTATCGGAAATACGGGGAGTCGTTTGAACGAAGAGAAGATACACCCAACATTTCCGTTCCTGAAGCTCTCAGGATAGAAAGACTTGAAAATGGTCCGGAAAGCTTTGAAATACTTTTAAGTGCAGTGAAGATAGGAGATGTTGTTTTTGGCGGAATACCGGGTGAGCCCTTCAATGATATAGGAAAACGAATCCGTGAACGTTCAAAACATAAAATGACCCTCCTCTGTTGCTGTACAAATGGCGGAAACACATATTTCCCGACAAGTGATGCATATGACGGGGGCATTTATGAGGCGGTAAGCTCGAATGTCAAAAAAGGCGAAGATTTTGTTATAGCGGATGAGATGGTTAAGCTCATAAACAGTTTGGAAAACGACTCTAAGGTATCTAAACAGAAGGTTTCTGTTAAAATAAAAAATCAGGAGGAATAAAAAATGAGAAAGATATTGGCAATGATTATGGCAGTATGTATGCTCGTGGCATTAGTCCCGGCAGTAGCTGCGGAAACCACGGTAGAAATTACCGGAAGCGGTGAAATTGTGTTCCATTTCGGAAATCTTCTCCGTGGCGAAGGGGATGACGGGGTATACGGCTCGGTTTGGAACGTTAACGGAATGTTTGGGGACAATTTCACAACTGTTGCGGCTGAAACGGTAAGTTATGCAGTAAAAGGAACTCGCAACGATCTTACAATTACCAATGAAAGCGGAGAAAGCGAACGTTTCCTCATCGCTGATTTGGGCACACGTGCGTGGGATGGAAAGGATGTATATACAGGCTCTGATTTCAAAGGCGTGTGGACGATAGAAGCATATCTTGGAGAGAATGCAGAAACAGGTTACTATGATGTTGCAATCCGCGGAACAAAGACGCCGCAAAGTGGAACATTCGATGTATATGTGGATAATGCATACGCAGGTGAGTATATTGCCACAAAGGGTGGCGTGAGCTGGGAATTCTGTGGAGAGGAAAAACTCGGACAGGTGTATATAACTCCCGACAGCAACAAAAAGATTAAAATTTCTTTTCGCTGTACCAACAAAGGATATTATACAGATATGACAACGCCGTATGACACAGCGAGACTTTCAATAAATTCACTTTCGCTCACACCTTCGGAGTATGTACCCGAAGAGGGTGTTGTAAAGGTTGATTTCGGAACTGTGCTCCGCAGTGCAACCGATGACGGAACATATGTAGGGAGTGTCAAATGGCCTGTAACAGGAATTTTTGGTTCAAACTTTACGACAGTTGCAGCGAAGAGCTCAACATTTTCGAATAATGGAACACGTATTGACTTAAGTTCTAAAAATGCAGACGGAAAATATGAAAAGTTTGCACAGCTTGACCTTGGAAGACAGCCCTGGAGCGGAGTTGAATCCGATAATCTCGGAAGATGGACAATTTCCGTTGATATGGGCGAAAATGCAAAATCCGGATACTATGACATATCAATGACAGGAACAAAATTATACTCAGCGGGAGAGTTTGATGTATACGTTGACGGTATACTTGCAGGAAGCTATTCTTCAAACATTCTTGATAAATCTGTGTTGTGGGTGCATGGTGGCGAAGAAAAACTTGGAAGTGTGTATATAACTCCTGATGCAGACAGCAAGGTAGAGGTTACCTTTGCGGTAACAAAGAATGGCTATTACAGCGATTTGACAACTCCGTACGAAACAGCAAGAATTGCTCTCAACACACTTAAAATGGAACTCGTTTCAGAAGCACCGGGCGAGGAAATAGAGAAGAATATAAGCGTATACATTGATGCGCTTTCGGGCGGAACTGTTGAAAAATCCACTTCTGAAAAAATTACAAGTGTCGCACCCGGAACAAATATTCGTGCAGAAGCGATTGCGGATGAAGGCTATGTATTCAGCCATTGGAAGGATGCATCCGGAAAATTTATAAGCGGTGATGCGGAGTATTCTTTCAGACCCTATGTGAACACATCAATAATCGCAGTTTTTGATAAGGTGACTGTAGCTGAGGGCGAAGAAAAAGAGGTCTACTTCTTTAACGGAAACGGCGACTTTGTAACAAAGAAAACGACAACGGAAAATGCAATATCGGATATTCCGGAAGTTTCTCTTGCAGGATACATATTTGATATGTGGACAACAGACGGAAAAACCGCATTTGACGGAAGTAACATTGTAAAGGCAGTTACAAGAGTTGTTGCAAAGTATAAGGATGAAGGAAAGAAGTATAGCGGAAAAGTAAGCTTCGGTTCGGAAGAATATGACGTCGTTTATGATAAATCGATAACCTTCAGCGATGCAACTGCAAAGGTATGGAAGCGTAACGGAAAGACAGTTGCCTACGGTACAACATATAATCACTATATCTTCGATGCTGCCGAGATAAGCTTTGAAACAGCGGATGCCGATGTTCTTCCTGTTATAGTGCTTGATAAGCATTCAACGGAAGATATGTATATGATTGAGTATGACATTCCAGAAGGCTTTACAAAGATTGAAACGGGAATTCTTTTCGGTGACAGCACACACAACACAGTCGGTAGCTGTTACTACAAGGCAAAATCCGTAAACAAAGAAGAAAATGCAACTCACGGTCAGTTTACAGCGATGAAGAACGACAGCGGAACATATGACCAAAGTGTTGTTCGAGGATACTTAATTTATACAGACGGAACATTTACAAATGTTGTTTACGCAGAGTTGAACTAAAAAGGAGTGCATTAAACAATGAAGAAAAGAATACTTTCTCTCGTTCTTGCTCTTGTAATGTGCATATCACTGCTTCCTGCGGTGGTGCTTGTAAGCGGCGCAGAACGTGAAAGCATTGTTGTGAACC
Source organism: Oscillospiraceae bacterium (assembly GCA_017435965.1). Lineage (GTDB taxonomy): Bacteria > Bacillota > Clostridia > Oscillospirales > JAAYXM01 > SIG480. The sequence continues at coordinate 25,489 of JAFSEA010000020.1, read as the reverse complement.
TTGCTTATCGCACAAGTGGTGATCCAAGTATTGCAATTAACCACGACAAAGCTTCAATAAAACCGGCAGCGATAACCGGTACAAATTTCACTACGGTTACTGCTGAAACATCAACTGCAGGTCCTGCAAGCAATCAGATAAGAAATAATGCTCTCGCAGTTGCAGGCTATGACGGAGTTACGATGCTTCAGGTAGTGCTTGATGCAACAGTATGGAATAAGAAAGCATATGTCAATCAGACAACTGCAAATACTGCAGGTCGCTGGACGATTGAGATAGATGCAGGAACAACTGAAGCAGGATGGTATGACCTTACCATTCGCGGAACAGACCATTTCCTCGGAGGAGTATGGGAAGTTTGGGCAGACCGGGCATATGTCGGAGATTACAATTGTCGAAGTGAGAAAAATGTAGGTGCAGGTGAGCATCTTGTTGTAAATCTCGGAAAGGTATATATATCTCCCGATGCAAACGGAAAGTTTATGCTTTCGTTTGTTCTCAAGGAACAAGGTTACACTTCTGCAACGGACAAAACACCTTGCACAACAGAAGCAAGAATCCTCCTTGAGGATATAACCTTTGCGCCTTGTGATGCACCTTCTGCGGCAGAGCGTGAGACAATCGTTGCGGAAACATCATGGGATACAGCGTGGTACACAGATAAGTCCGCACCTTCTTCTGCATGGCAGACCTATGGCTTTGAAATGGTGCCTGAAAAGTGTGCATCATACAACAGCCGCTATACTGCAGTTACATTGGATAGTCAGAAATTCTACCTCCAATGGTGCGTGAGATACACATTCCCACAGTATACAAATCAGAAAATGACCTTCAAGGTCAAGGTGCCTCAGGCAGGTTATTATCGACCCGAAATGTCGGCAATTCAAACCAAGAACGCCTCGCTTTGTGCGATTTATGTAAATGATGAGTATGTCGGAGACGTGGATTTCCACACAGCCCAGTCAGGCTTTGTAAAGAGTGACTTTAAGCCACTCAATACTGTCTATATCCCGGCAGGCGAGGCTGAAATATCAATCAGACCACGTGTCAGATATGTCGCCAACGGATTTGGATTCTTCATTCCGGATACAACAAAGCTTGTCCCTGTAGATGAGCCTGCCGTATCAGCGATTGAAAGTGCGATACCGGACACCCTTGAGCCGGGAGCATCGGAAAATATGACCGCAAAGGTCAAAATGAATGACAGCACCTACAGAGCTTTTGGTTATCGTACAGATGGAAGCGAGCCTTCAAGTACAAACAATACCGTCAAGGTTACTTCTTCGGATTCGTCAGTTCTTGAAGTGTCGGCAGTAACCGTTGTCGATGCACTTGACCAGAGCTTGCTTGGAACGGCATCAACTGCCGAAACCGTAACGTATATCCTCACGGCAAAAGAAGAGGGTGAGGCAGAAATTACCGTTACCGCAATCGTAGACGGCAAGACAAAGGAACTCAAAAAGACCGTAAGAGTTGGATCTGAAGACGAGGGCGAATGGATTGCAGAGCCGGTAACCGTAGACTTCGGCAATATGAAGCGTGGCGAAGGCGATGACGGCGTATACGGGGCTGCATGGAACTGCAATGGAATGTTTGGCGAAAACTTCACTACTGTTGCAAGTGAAACCGCAAGCTTTGCAAATAAGGGAACACGAATTGACCTTACCGTTGCAAATGAAGAAAACGTTCAGGAAAAATTCCTTATTGCAGATATCGGAAGAAAGCCCTGGGACGGAACTGCAGGCTCCAAAGTCGGCAAATGGACTATTGAGGTTGATTTGGGAGAAAATGCACGTTCGGGTTACTATGCAGTCTCTCTTCGTGGAACAAAGATGGCATCGGGTGCAACCTTTGCAGTTTACGTTGACGGAGTATACGCAGGTGAGTATTCAAGTACGCTCTTAAATGATAAAACCTCGTGGATTTTCGGTGGAAAGAAAGACCTCAATACAGTCTATATAACTCCCGACAGTAATAAGAAAGTCCATATAACCTTTGCAGTAACGCAGAACGGTTATTATGCGGTTGGAGGTATAGCTGATACAAGCTCTCCTTATGAGACAGCAAGACTTTGTCTTAATACGTTGACACTCACTCCGCAACCGGAATTGATAGAACTTTCCCACAAGTCAAATGTTCACAATCTTCCGTCGGAAGCAGTTGCAGGTGATAAGATAGCATTTACAGCCAATGCAGTAATGTCCAACGACGAAGTCTTCAGAACCGGGAAATATGCTGTCACGGGCGGCGAAGCTACAACCGACAAATTCACGGTCACAGCAAAGACCGGCAACGTCAAAATTGAAGGTGTAGTCAATGACGGAATCTTCGAAGGCGAGCTCACCGCAATATCCGGTGGCGAAGCGGTTGTTGAGCTTTGTGCAACCATCCGTGGAACAGAATATAAAACTGAACACACAATCAACATAGCAGAAACCGTATGGACGGGAGAACCTGTCATAGTTGACTTCGGAACAACAATCCGAGGTGAAGGTGATGACGGTTCATATGCACAGCAATGGAACCTCAGAACTCTCCACGGAAGCGGATTTGTAACAGTACCTTCGGAAACTGTAAGCTATTCAAGTAAGGGAACAAGAACTGACCTTGATGTAAAGAACGAAAAGGGCGAGATGGAGAGCATCCTTATCGCAGACTGCGGAACAAAGGCATGGTCAGGTGCGTCGGATGACCTCAAAGGAAAATGGACAATTGAGGTTGACCTCGGAAAAGGTGCACCTTCGGGCTACTATGGTATTTCCATCCGAGGAACAAAGAATGCCGATGGCGGAATATTCTCGGTTTATGCCGACGGAGTATATGCAGGAGATTATTCAAGCACGCTCTTTGAGGATTCAAATACATGGGTATTCGGTGGTGAGGAAAGACTTAATACCGTATACCTAACTCCCGATTCAAACGGAAAAATCAAGATAACCTTTGCGGTAACCGAAAAGGGATATTACAGAACCGGCACAAGCACAGACCTCACGAAGCCCTATGATATCGCAAGACTTATCCTCAATTCTCTCAAGATAACATATCTTTCGGAGGTAAGCTCCGTTGAATACAAGAGCATCGGACACACACTTCCTGAAACGATGTATGTAAGGGAAACTATCGATTTTACTGCAAATGCAGTAATGAGTGATGATAGTGCATACTATATCGGTAAATATAAGGCAACAGGCGGTGAGAACACGGACGATGGCTTTACTATATCTGCAAAAGACAGTGAAGCTTGCGAAGTTTCGGGCGAAGTAAAGCTCGGAAAATTCAACGGAAAAATCAAACCGCTTAAGGAAGGTCCGATAACCGTTGTACTCACGGCAAAGGTATCCGGAACGGAATATACATCCGAATATACATTGAACGCAGTTGAGTCTCCGAAGCCTGAGTATACGATGATTGAGCTTTCTCAGGACACAATGAAGTATGCTGATCAGACAGCTCCGTCTGCCGATTGGGAAACCAAGGGCTTTGAGCTTGTTCTGGATTCAGGAAAGATGACGACATATAATTGTCGCTACACACCGCTTAAGATAAATCTTCAGGACGGAAGCGAAAAGCTCCTTGTCCAGATTCAGACCGGAACAAAACCGTGGCCGACACGTGCAAATTCGATGTTTACGATAAAAACTGATATCAAGGCATCGGGTTACTATAACGTTAAATTCACAGGTGCAAGACTTGCAAACTACTCAGACAGCTACATTTATGTAAATGGCAGATACGCAGGTAACTTTATCTTCAACGATCCGAAAGCAGATTTTGCGGCAGGAACGATGTATCTTGCAACCGAACAGCTCAATACAATGTATCTTGAACGTGGCTCGGTCGAAATATCAATCAGACCGTACGAAATGCCGAGCTGGTGCGCATTCTTTGTACCATACAGCGTTGAGCTTGTGCCGACAGATGTAGAAACAGTTGATGTTTCGGAAATTCAGACCGAAATACCGTCTGTAATTGCGGTTGGCGAAAAACTCGAAGCTCTTGTAACGGTCAAAATGAGCGATGGTACCGTTCACTTCTTTGGACCTGCAAACAACGGTACTGCAATTGATGGAGAAAATACAGTAAACATTTCCGATGCATCGGGAAAAGTAACTGCAACAAACAGCACACGCAAGGCAGAAAAGGGAACAAGTGTTCTCGATATAACGGGTAAGGCAGAGGGTGAAACAACTCTTGTTGTCGAAGCTGTTATAGACGGAAAGAAGACGACAAAGGAAGTTTCTATCCGTGTTGAGGATGATCCGATTGCTTCAACAACAGCAGCACCTGCAACCGAAGAGGTTATGAAAGGTGATGTGGTTGCTCTCATACCCACCGTAACGCTCACAAGCGGAAGAGTGACCGAGAGTACTGCCGCAGTAACTACATATAAGTCACTTACTCCCGATATCGCAACAGTTTCGGGTGATAAGCTTACAGCACTTGAGGCAGGAATCGCACAGATTGAAGTCACAACCGTATTCAATGGAGTAACAAAGACTGCGATTGTTGATATAGAAATTGTTGATGAGGGAATGGTATCCTTCACGGCAACTGCAGGCGGAAGTGTGAGAATTCGTCTTACCGATAAAGAAAACGACACAGTTCCTCTCTTTGTTCAGGCATACAGTAACCTCGGAAAAGAGCTTGATATGACAGGTGCAGAAATCAGCATCACAGCTCTTGCTCCGGAGTATGCAACGATTTCAGAAAGCGGAGAACTCAACCCGATTGCAGAAGGTGATGCACGCTTCTCTGTAACCGTAACTCTCAATGGCAGAACAAGAAGTGGAGAAATAACTCTCCCTGTTGTTCTCGGAAAACTTGAGGGAAGCTACTATACTTCTGAAAGAGTTGCAAACGTCCGTGAAAATGTTGAGAAATACGATTGGGCACGTCAGCAGGCAAACAACTACAAGAAGAATGCGGATAAATATGTCGATAATCTCGACTTGATTTATGATCTCATTCCTTCGGAGGGAATTCCCCGTGGTGCGTATATGGGTCTTATGGAGGATCCCTACGGAACATATTGTCGCTACTGTAATGTTGACCTTATGGAAAAATACGGTCAGTTTACATGGCTTACCAATCCGCTTCAGGATCCGTGGAAGATACAGTGCCCGGATTGTAAGAGAAAGTTCCCATCAAATGACTTTGGAAGCTTCTATAAGCTCGGTCTTAACGAATACGGTGAGTTTGATCGACAGAGAGCACTTGACAAGCACGCAGAAATGTTCGGTGACCCGACTGCAGAAAAGGGTTCAAAGGCATACTACGGCTATGGAAAGGGTTATCTTGAGAATAAGCTTTATCCCGAAGTTGGAGACCGTGATGAAAACGGAGAATTGAAGATTAAGACCATTAACTGCGGCCAGGGACTTCGTCCGGGTGAGACGGTTGAAACCTGGGGTGTTGATGATGGCTACGGTTACTACCCGACCGATGAAGAGGGAAATCCCTTCAAGGCTCCCAACGGTATAGCTGAACGCCATACTTACATCGCATATTATACTCACTTCGGTCTTTGGTATCAGCTTACCGATTATGACCAAAACGGCGCAATTCTCCCCAAGGCTGTAACAAATTGCGCAAATGCATATCTCCACACAGGTGAAATAAAATACGGGCGAGCTGCGGCAATTCTTCTTGACAGAATCGCAGATTTCTATCCGGACTATGACACATCCCTTTGGAAAGATATAGTAACCAACTCGGACGGCGGAATTTACACTGGTAAGACTGTTGGTTGTATTTGGGAATGTGGCGAGGTAACAACGAGAATTGAATGCTATGATATGGTATTCGATGTTTATGAGGATCCGTTTGTAATTAAATATCTGAGTGAAAAATCTAAGCAGATAAAGATGCGTCACTCAAAAGAAAGTGCATCACAGATAAGAACAAACATTGAAGATGGTCTTATCCGTACGGCTCTTGAAGGACTCCGTGATTGCTCGGTTTCCGGTAACTTCGGTATGCCGCAGGCAGCGAATGCAATGGGTGCAGTAGTTCTTGATTCAATGCCGGAAACTAAGGAATGGCTTGAATATTTAATGGCACCGGGATGGATTCGCTCTGCGACCTCAGAATGTCGTGGCGGCGGTATCGATGAAGTTCTCGTAAACACAATCGACGGTGATGGTATGGGAAATGAGGCATCAAGCTACAACAATACATGGCTTGGAAACCTCGTTAAGGTTCAGAGAGTGCTTGCGGTATATGAAAGATATCAGGAGGCAAATCTTCTCAATCATCCGAAGTTTGTTCAGATGCTTTATTCTCTCTATCCGCTTATGATGGATTACTACACACCGCAGATCGGTGACTCCGGCTCGACTGCAGGTTCGGGTCATTGGGCAGGCGTAACAGGAATTCGCGACGGTTGGGAAGCATTTGCAGACCCGATTTTTGCTCAGGTATACTATGACCGTTATGGATATGAAGGTGTAACATATCCGATAACCTTCAAGAATCCGGAGTCTCTTGAAACGGAAATCCGTGATGTTATTGAAGAATATGGCACGCTTGACCTCGATTCGGAAATGATGACTCACTTCGGTCTCGGAATGCTCCGTGCAGGCAAGAACTATAAACTTGTCACGGATGCAACACAGACAAACACCTTCCGAAATACATGGATGTATTTTGGAAGCAACTCCGGTCACGGACACAACGACACACTTAACCTCGGTATGACAGCGTTCGGACTCAATTATATGCCCGACCTCGGTTATCCGACACTTACCGGAACAGATCCTGAACGTCTCCAGTGGACAGGAACGGTGCTTTCTCATAATACTGTTATGGTCAATGAGAAAAATCAGATCAACAACGAAGAAATCCGCGGTAAGGCAAAGCACTTCTCTGATGACGGAATGGTTCAGCTTATGGACGTTTCTACTCCGTATGTTTACGAAGAGACGGATGAATACAGAAGAAGTCTTGTCACCGTAGATATTGATGATAGCGTTTCTTATACGGTTGACTTCTTCCGTGTTCTTGGCGGTGACGATCATCTCTACAGCCTCCACGCACAGTCCAATGAAATCAGCGGAACAGCTGGTCTTGAACTCGTTTCTCAGACTGATGAAAGCGGAAATTACGTAGGCTCATATGCAGGTGCAGATGTTCCTTACGGAAAGGATCCCAATTCTCCTGCAGCATGGGACTATGAAACAGTATATCCCCGTGGTTATACGTGGCTTAACAATGTTGATCGTGACAGCAATCCTTCGGGAAAATTTGAAGTTGACTTTGCGATAAAGGACTTCAATAAAATGATCAAGGATTCAAATGGTCTTGGACTCCATATGACAATGTTCAATGGAAGAAATCTCGAAAACGGTGCAACTTGTGAAGTGGCAATTGCCGACGGATATCCGCCGCAGAAAGCCGAAAACAAGAACATTGACAGACTCAAATATGTTCTTGTGAAAAATAGCGGAGAAAACCTCGATACACTCTTTACAACAGTTTTTGAACCTTATCGCACAACTCGTGCTCTCACATCAAGTGAAGAACTCACAATGGAAATTACAGACGGTGCGGAAGGGGATAAGGATGCATCAGCGGTCCTTAAGATTACCCATACAAGTGGCAGGGTGGATTATATCTTCTACGCTACCAATAACAAAGTCACATACAAGGTTACAGATGGAGACCTTGAACTTGCTTTCCGTGGTTTTGTAGGAGTTTATACTGTAAACGAAGATGGCAATAATACCTATACTTATGTTCACGATGGCGATATCATCGGTGATATGACTGATTGTAAGGGTGCAATTGAAGGCGTGGTAAAGTCATTCACAACAGAACTTGTACTTGAAAATGAAATTGTTATCACTCCCACAGAGCCTGTAAGTGATGCAGACCTGGCAGAGCTTTCCGGCAGATATCTCTTCGTTGACAATGGTCCGGAAACACGAAGCGGCTCTTATAAGATTATTGGAGCTGAACGCCGTGGTGACGATGTTGCGATTGATGTGGGCAGAGTAACATCAATCCGCAAGTATAAGAACGTCAATGAGCCTGAGCTTGGTTATGTCTATATCATTGGCGAGGGAATGCCTGCCCGCATTCCGCTTACAAGCATTGAAGACGGCTCACCTGAGTTTGTTTCCGAAAGTAAAGGCTTGACTACAAGCGTAGGCAGTGTGATGTCTTATACCATAGTTGCTGCAAACGAAGACGGCGAGAGCATGACTTATGAATTGATTTCCGGTCCGAGAGGTGCTTCAATAGAAAAAGAAACAGGAAAGCTTACATGGAAAGCACAAAACTCTCAGATTGGTGAAAATCTCTTCATCGTATCCGCAACGGACGAATCCGGAAGAAAATCCTCAATGGACTTTGTTGTAAAGGTCTACGGCTCAACAACCGGCGGAGGCGGTGGTGCAGCCACAACAACTCCGACCGAACCTACAAAACCCGAAGTGGAAACGCCCGATGTGCCAACAACACCCGATGTTCCCGAAACAACACCTCGTTTTGTCGACCTCGGAAACCACGCCTGGGCGGCTGATGCAATCAACGCCCTTGCAGAGGAAGGTATTATCAAGGGAACAAGCGAGACAACCTTCTCACCCGGAAATAATATCACAAGAGCAGATTTTGCAATTCTCCTTGTACGTGCATTTGAGCTTGAAAGTGATGATACGGAGAATTTTGCAGACGTTGATGCTTCCGACTACTTTGCACGTGAACTTGCAGTCGCCCGAAATACAGGCATTGTAAACGGAATAGGTGATAATAAGTACGCACCTAAAAACACAATCACTCGTCAGGATATGATGGTGATTGTATACCGTGCAATGCAGAAGCTTGATGTTGAGTTTGAAATTGCAGATGTTGAATATGCAGACTTCCGTTATGTCGCAGACTATGCAAAAGAAGCCGTCTCGGCACTTATCACAGCAGGTTTAGTTAACGGAAAGAACGGCAAAATCGCACCAACCGATTATACAACACGAGCAGAAGTGGCAGTTCTCATAAAGAGAATCCTCGACTATAAGAAGTAAATAAACAGAAACAACGGATGAGGCGTTTAATGCTTCATCCGTTGTTTTGTGTTTTACGCATTTGTTTTATATTTTCATTTGCTTGATAAATCTGTTTTTGCTTGCATAGAAAGCTAAATTATGTTATAGTTTTATTGGTTTTATAATGGAAAGGCAGGTGAGCTTTGTGTACAACGACGGCGGTTACGGAAGGTATGCGATGAAAAATATTATTAACTGCCACAATGTAAAATGGGAAAAATTTTGCGAAAACAGAGACAACTATACCCAGATATTTTATAATATGGTGCTGACACTTGACTTTTTCAAAAACGCTGCTGCGGAGATTTGCGTCAATGGGAAAAGATACGTTGCAGATGGAAATATATTGGCGATAAGAAAAGACAATATTTTCTCCCATATGAAGCTCACGGAAGAGTATGATGAGTGGTATATGATAAGTTCGTTTTTTGACATAGTCAGAAAAATAGATAGTGATTATACAGCTGTTGCAGAAAAAATTCATAAGCTTGCCGATGAAAAAACCATTGTATTGATATCCAATGAGGACGCCGATGTCCTTAAAAATATGTTTGTTTCACTAAGCAGCATACCAATCGATTCCCGAAAAGAAAGAGATTTGAGAAATCGTGAGATTCTTCAATTTATAGTTAATTGCCTTGAAAACGGCGAGACGGTTGACGGTAGTGAATGGCAGCTTGAAACAGAGAAAATGCATAAAGTCATAGATTATATAAGGGAGAATATCACTTCAAAGCTTACTGTTGATGAAATTGCGGATGCATGCTACTTCGATAAATATCACCTTAGCAAAATGTTTAAAAGGTATACCGATCATACAATAAACCAGTTCGTTACCGTTTATCGGATTGTGCGTTCGGTTGAATATTTATATGAAGGATATAGTGTTGAAGAAGCCGGAAAAATGTGTGGCTTCAAAAATGCAGATACTTACATAAAAGCATTCAAGCAGATAAATCACAATACAACTCCAAAGCAATTTATAAAACGTGAAATATAGACTGAAAGAAAAGCTCACCGTGTCGCTGTACGAGGTGAGCTTTTTAAAATAAAGAGGACAACAATCGTCGATTTTTATATGCTATAATTATTACAAAAGAATTAACGTGGAGGAAAGTAGCAAAAAACAAAGGGGTGATTTTTTATGATATTTCCAAGAGTGCAAAAGATAGAAAAAAGAGAGGGAAGATACAGGCTGAAAACAAGCTGTAAAGAAATTTCGCTTCTCGCTTTTTTCAATAAGATAAAAGAAGGAAACGATGATATTAAGATTGAAAAAAAGCCGCTTTTCGGAACTGAAGAATATTCAATCACGGTTGATGCCGGCGGTATCACAATCGGTGCTTCCTGCGAGGTTGGAATATACCGTGCGGTAACATCACTTCTTCAGCTTATAAAGAAGAGTGGAGATACTCTTGACTTTATATACATAGAAGATAAACCGGAGCTTTCACGCCGCGGATATATGCTTGACATCAGCCGCGGTCGTATGCCGAAAGTCTCCGAGATAAAAAAACTCATAGATTATCTTTCGGGGCTCAAATATAATGAACTTCAGCTTTATATGGAGGGAGAATGCTTTAAATACAATGCTTTTCCCGAATACACAGAAAACTTCGATTGTCTGACGGAAGATGATATCAAAGAGCTTGAAGCCTATTGCGAGGAAAGGTTTATAGACCTTGTTCCGAATCAGAATTCTTTGGGGCATCTTGAGAACTGGTTTAAGTTTGATGAATTTAAGCATCTCTGCGTTATGGACGGAGAAAATCAGACGAACACAATTAACCCTTTTCTCCCTGAAAGCTTCGAATTTATCTCAAAGCTTTATGATTCGCTTCTTCCGAATTTCAAATCAGAATACGTCAATATAGGACTGGATGAGGCGTATGGTCTCGGAAAGGGAGAAACAAAGGAGTTCTGCGATAAAAACGGAAAAGATATTCTCTTTATGCAGTGGCTCAGCCGTCTCAATGAAGAGGTGGGAAAGAAACACGGCAAAAAGGTTATGTTTTGGTCTGATATGATTTATAAGAGTGAAAAGCTCTATGAAATGATCCCAAAAGATTCCGTTATTCTCGAATGGGGTTATGAGCTTATTCAGTCTCAGCTTATGACAGAGCACTGCATAATGTTTAAAAATGCAGGACTGAATTATTATGTCTGTCCTTCCGTAAACACACACCTGAGCTATACAGGTAGAATGGATGTAACGACCTTCAACATCCGAACTGCGGCAGAGATTGCCGTGAAGCACGGCGGAAAAGGAATTCTCCTCACCGATTGGGGAAATGCAGGGCACGCACAGTTTGCAGTCTGGAGCTATGTGCCGATAGCACTTTGCGGTCAATATGGATGGAATACAGGGGCTGAGCAGGACGGAGAGACTTTTAAGGCTGATTTTATCCGCAATTCCGAAAAATATGTGGATGAAGAGATTTTTGGAGGAGTTCCTGTATCAAGACTTCTTTACAGAATGGGGAATTATTATCTCCTTGAACCCGAAAGAGTCCATGTGGGAACAATGTGCGGAGAGCTTTTCAGACTTCCGCTGAATGAATCCCGCTATGCATATTTCTATGACATTAAAGAATGCGGTGATGAGTTCTATTTTAATAATGTCACGGAATATGTCAACAAAGTGCTTTCAGACATAAAAAAGCTTGATTTTGACGAACAGCTCAAATCTGAAATAATTCTCAATTCAGAAATGGTAATTCTTTCAAGTGAGCTTTGCAAAATAAGAATGGGCTATAAATTTTCAAATGAAAAACTCGATGAGCTCATCGTACTTTCTGATCGACTTGCGAAAGAATTCTATGAGCTTTGGATAAGACGCAATTTTGAAAAAGGCGTTGAAATCTTCAAATCACAGATTGAAACCAGGAAAAATGAGCTTGTTGCTCTTAAAAAATAAAGCAGGAGGAAATCAAAATGAAAAAAACATTATCAGTTATTATCGCAATCTGTATGCTCGTAAGCCTGATGTCGGGCTTTGCACTTGCAGTGGAGGAAGACGGCTCGTTTTCCGTTGACTTCCGCACAGGAGATGTAAGCACAATGAATAGCGAAACAAGGTATCCGACGTATACGGAGAATACAAAGGGTGAGGGCTGGTCAGTAAACGGGGCAAACTCAACGCTGGCAAACGGTTCCACGATGTCATATTTCGATACATACACGTCCATCGCAACGTGGAGTGCAACCGGCAATGAGTACGTTACGTTTGATTTTACGGTTCCGGGAGACGGAACGTATGAGGTCGAGGCGTATGGTATGCATCGCGTCGCAGGTGGATATATAAATTATTTTATTGATGGCGAGTTCGTCGGAAAATTTGATTGCTATGCAGCAAAGGACGATCTCACAACTCCGACGTCAGAAACCCTCGGGACGGTGAAGCTTACGGAGGGAACTCATAAGCTTAAGCTTCTTGCCGAGAAATCATCGGGAGCAAATGCAATGATGCTTCCCGTGAAGGTAGATTTCAAGAAGGTCATCACAGATGATTTCAACGTAGACTTCCGTAAGGGCGACACAAGCACAATGACACCGACCGAGGGATGGAACACACCCGATGCCGTGCCCGGAGCAACAAGATATCCGAATTATCTTGCAACCTCAAAGGGTGAGGGGTGGTCAGTTGACGGTGCGAATTCGACGATAGCCGACGGCTCTACCGGTTCGTGCTTTGAAACGTATTCTTCGTTTGCGACATGGAATACTATCGACAACAGATACATCACTTTTGATTTCAATGTATCAGGAGCAGGAGCATACGACATAACGGCATATGGTATGCATCGTCCGGAGGGTGGATATATAAACTATTTTATAGACGGCATCTACATCGGAAGATTTGATTGCAGAGCAGACAAAGCGGATTATGCAAACGCAACATCCGCAAAGCTTCGCCCATTGGAGCTGTCTTCGGGAGCTCATAAGCTCACACTTCTTGCGAGCGGTTCGGGTGGAGCACATTCGGCTATGCTTCCCGTTAAAGTAACTTTCGAGAAGACGGACAGCCTTATTGCAATAAACGCTGTCACGATTGAAAGCGACAAAGCGGAGCTTGAAAAGAATGAAACCGCAAACATTTCCGGAGAAATCAGCTTTGCGAACGATGTGAAAATTGATCTCCGCGCTAAAAAATTCAACACGGGCAATGCTCCTCTTGACGGAGGTAATGATGAAAGCGTTAAGATAACATATGAAAGCTCCGACAAGAAAGTTGTAACTGTTTCGGAAAATGGAATAATAATGGCTGTCGGAGGCGGAGTTGCAAATATCACGGCAACTGTTGAGATTGGCGGAACTGCAGTAACGTCAGATGCTGTTTCTGTCAGCGTCAAGGATAACTCCGTGTCTTCAAAAGTTACCTTTGCAGCAGATTCCGAAGGCGAATTAACTCTTGAAATAGGCGGAGAAATTAAGAACTATACAAAGCTCAATCCCATACAGGTTGAAAGAGGAACTTCGGTTAAGGTATCTGCGGCAGATCTTGAAGGGAAGAGATTTATAGGTTGGGTACGAGGAAGTGCAGACTATGGAAGAATTGTCTCCGTTTCTGCCGAATATGAATTTACGGCGACAACACATACAATGTTGACTGCTGTTTATTCGGATGTTCCAAATGACGAAGCTGTAGTTGAATATTATAACGAAAATGGCCAGTATCTTGAAACAAGGGCAATATCAGAAGGAAAACCCGAAAATAATCCAACACTCGTCGGATATGTATTCAATGATTGGTGGATAGCAGAGGAAACTCCGCTTGTTCTTGAAAACGTAACGGCTTTCACACGTGCGGTTGCAAAGTTTGTAAAAACGGAAGCAAAGTTTTCTGTAACAATTCCCTCAAACGGTGTTTCGGGTGAGGTAAGCGGAGAATATTTCTATGATGATGAAATAACACTTACTTCTGCAAATGGAGAAGTATATTGGCTTCGTGACGGCAAGGTAGTTGATTTTGGCGAAACCTATACATTCAACGTATGGGGAAATACCGAGATTACTGTTGCCGCAAGCGGATATGACAATTCGCCGAAGATAGTTATGGATGATGTTGTCAAGAATGACGCATATATGATTGAATATGACGCAGGAGATAAGGAAATTATTGAAGTTGGAATAATATTCGGAGAAAGCGATGCAATAACGATTGCATTCTGCTCCGAGAAGATGAATTCCCAGAGAAATTCATCCCACGGTCAGTTTACTGCACAGTCGGATTATTCCGTTGCAAAGGGCTATCTTATTTATAAAGACGGTGCAGAATATAAAGTAATATATTCCGAGTAAGGAGGTCTCAAAATGAAAAGAATAGTATCGTTACTTATTGCCGTTGCGATGCTTATAAGCCTGATGCCGACTATTGCACTATCAGCAGAAGCAGATGGCTCTTTCGTAGTGGACTTTCGCACGGGCGACGTAAGCACAATGAATAGCGAAACAAGGTATCCGACGTATACGGAGAATACAAAGGGTGAGGGCTGGTCAGTAGACGGGGCAAACTCAACGCTGGCAAACGGTTCCACAATGTCATATTTCGATACATACACATCCATCGCGACCTGGAGTGCAACCGGCAATGAGTACGTTACGTTTGATTTCACGGTTCCGGGAGACGGAACGTATGAAGTCACGGCATTCGGTATGCATCGTGTCGCAGGTGGATATATAAATTATTTTATTGATAGTGAGTTTATCGGAAAATTCGATTGTTATGCAGCAAAGGACAATCTCACGACAGCAACGTCGGAAACTCTCGGAACGATAACGCTCACGGCAGGAACTCATAAGCTCAAGCTTCTTGCCGAGAAATCGTCGGGAGCAAATGCGATGATGCTGCCTGTTAAGGTGGAGTTTCAAAAGAAAGTTATCAAAGATAATTTTAGTGTTGACCTCCGCACGGGAGATACGAGTACAATGACGCCGACAGAGGGCTGGAGTTCAACAAATCCTGCCCCCGGAACAACAAGATATCCGAACTATCTTGCAACTTCAAGGGGTGAGGGATGGTCGGTTGATGGAGCAAACTCAACGATAGCCGACGGCTCTACAGGTTCGTGCTTTGAAGCATATTCTTCGTTTGCGACGTGGGGTGTTGCGGATAACAAATATATCACGTTTGATTTCGAGACATACGGTGGCGGTATATACGACATAACGGCGTATGGTATGCATCGTCCCGAGGGCGGATATATAAACTATTTTATCGACGGCATCTACGTGGGCAGGTTTGATTGCAGAGCAGACAAGGCGGATTATGTGAATGCAACATCAGCAAAGCTTCGCCCGATGAAGCTTTCCGATGGAAAACATAAGCTCACGTTTCTTGCAAGTAGCTCGGGCGGAGCACATTCGGTTATGCTTCCCGTTGAGGTGAAGTTTGAAAAGAAAGAAGAGCTCACGAAAATTGATGAAGCAGTACTTTTGTATGATAAAACAGAGCTTCTTACGGGGGAGAACGCTAATCTTTCGGGCGTGCTTAAATTCGAAAACGGAGCAGAGATTGACCTCCGAAGAGAAAAGCTCAATCTCGGAAATGCTACCTTTGCCGGAGGCAACGATGAAAGCATAAAACTTATAGTAAAAAGCTCCGATGATTCGGTAATATCTGTCTCGGAAAGCGGAGCTGTCACCGCTGTGGGAGCAGGTAAAGCCGATGTTTCGCTCTCAGTTGAGGTAGACGGAAATATCAAAGAGCTTGAACCGATAAGCTTTACGGTTATAAAAGAAAAGATAGAAGAAGTTTTGCTTTCTTCCGAAAAGGCATTCGTTCTTATGGCGGATGCGGACGGAATGAAGATAAACGTTTCGGCGAAATATAATACGGGAAGAGATGTTGATATTTCAAAAGCCGAAATAAGCTTTGAAAGCTCGGATGAAAATGTTGCTACAGTGGATGCAGGCGGTATCGTGAAGCCGGTATCGGTCGGAGAAGTCGAGATAAGTGCATCGGTAACAATAGACGGCGAATCTGCTTCGGGGAAAATATCGCTTGTTGTCTCGGAAGAGCCTGTTTATCCGTCATTCAAGGTCGATTTCCAGAATCAGGTTGTGCCAACGGTATATGATGCGACGATTGAGAATACCGGTTGGCAGATAAACAAGAGTATGACAGACAGTAAGCTTTGTGACGGATCGACCATAACCCGATTCCAGGTATATGGACTACAGATTCAGTCTTCAAATGCCGAGGCATCAAATCAGATTTCGTTTGATTTTTATATGAAGGATTCCGGGGCATACGATATAACGTTCCGTGGTATCCAGGCATCTGGAGGCGCAAGTGCAGCGTATATCTATATCGATGGAAAATATATTGGACAGTACGATTTCTACAGTCCGGCAACGGTAAATCCTGCATATATTGCAAATCTGCGTTCACTTGAGCTTTCCGAGGGAACACACACGCTCACCTTGGTTGCAAAAGAGAAAACGGGATGGGGTGCAAATATGTACCCATCGTATCTCGAATTCAAGGGAACGGGAGAACTCAGCAAAACTGCAGAGCTCGGCGCCGAAATGGCAAGGAAAAATATTGCCGCAGGCGAGAGTGAAGAATATGCACTCTATGTTCTGCAGGATAACGGCACAAAGTATTATGCAAGACCGTCACTTGACGGAATAAAGGAAATAAATCTTGCAATGACGAGCTCGGATGCATCCGTTGCGGTAGTTGACGGTGCGTTTGTAAAGGCGAAGACTCCCGGAAACGTAAAAATGCTTATTTCGGGAAAAATCGGTGATGCCGAAGTTTCGGATGAGTTCGATTTTGTCGTAAATGATAGTGTTTTTGATAAAGCGACAATCGATCTTATTCACGAGATATTCTATGTCGGAGGTGAGACGGAAATTTCGGCCGGCGCTATTCTTTCCGACGGAATTGCGGTAAATACACGTGATATATCCTATTACTTTACTTCGGATAACGAAGCTATAGCAGAAATTTCAGGCAATAAGCTTTTGACACTTGCAGAAGGAGAAGCGAATATAACGGCTCACGTCACCTTCAACGGCACGGAGAAAACTGTGACGGAAAGAATCACTGTGGAATCCGTAAAGCTTGCATCAATCAGCGCAAGATGCGAAGATAAAATAGTTTCGGTTCTTGATTTTGATGGTTCGAAGCTGATGGTAACAGGAACGAACAATGATGGCTCTGAAGGAAATCTTGACGGTGCGATATATTCATATGAAAGTCTCACTCCTGACATTGTTGCTGTGAATGACGAAGGAAGTGTTTTCTCTGTTGCACGTGGCACAGGTGTTGTCAGAGTGACGGCTGATGTGGGAGGAATAGAGTTTACATACGATGCAACTGTTGTTTCAAGCTCTGAAAAGACAGAGCCGACATTGTATACATATGAGATGCGTGAGATGGCTCTTCGCAATGTCGGGAAGTATGATTGGGCAAGAACTCAAGCAAAAAATGCGGCTGTAGCAGCAGACAAGTGGGTTGAAAACCTCGATGTGTTATACAGTAACCTGCCGGGAGAAGGTGTTCCGAGAAGTGCTACGATTGCGACTCTCAACGCACCTGATACAATGATGTATAACTGCCCGTATTGCAAAACGGATATACGTGCAAAATACGGCAGTTACGGTTGGAATATCAACGTGACAAGAAATCCGTGGAAGGTACAGTGTCCTGATTGCAAACGTCTGTTCCCATCGAATGATTTTGAACTTTTATACAAGCGTGGACTTGACGAAAACGGCGTATATAACAGAGAACTTGCAATTGAAAATAACAGAATTGCCGTTGAAAACGGCGAAAAAGATGCACTTGTTAATGTTCTTTATCCCGATGTATGGAAAGATGAACAGCTTGACGTTTCAGCAGAAAACGCATCAACATGGATGGTTGATGATGGATATGGCTGGTCTGTTTCCGACGGAACTTACGGAACGAAAACGTTGCATAAATTCTGTCCCGTGGCATTGTATATGCACGGCGCTTGGTATGATTTATTGCAGGGAGATTCCTTCATCACTGCAGTGGATGATCTGAAAAATGCATATCTATACACAGGCGATAAGAAATACGGAAGAGCAGGAGCAATACTTATTGACAGAATAGCAGATTTGTATCCGTATTTTAAGTTTGAGAACACAAGCCTGAGCTATTCAAATTCACATGGAGGAAGAAACAGCGGAAGAATACTGGGCAGCATTTGGCAGAACGGTCTGTCGCAGAGCTTGGTAACCGGATACGATGCATTCTATCCGATATATGATGACGCACAGGTTGTTACATATCTCTCCAAAAAAGCTCTTGAAAATGGACTTGAGAACCCAAAAACCTCTCCGGATATGATTCGTGAGAATATTGAAAACGGAATTCTTCGCGAGAGTGTGAAGGACCTCAAGGAAGGTCGTGCACTCGGAAACTTCGGAATGCATCAGCTTCTCGCAGCACAGGTTGCAATTGTTCTCGATTGCTCGGAAGAGACAAACGCTGTGTTTGATTGGATCATTGCTACTGGCACAACGAAGAGCAAGTCGATGAAAGATTCGATATATGGAGAAACATATAATGTATGCATTTCAAACAGCGGCGGTGAAATGGTAACCCGTTATATCAATGAGGTTGACCGTGACGGCTTTGGAAATGAGGTTGGTGCATCGTATAACAATTCGTGGTTGTCCGGTAGCTTCGATGTTGCGGAGGCTATTTATCGTTACGGTGTTGATAATGAAAACCTTGACCTTTTTGCAAATCCGAAGTTTGTAAAGATGATACGTGGAATGATTGAGCTTACCCTCGGAAATGATTATACATATGCCGGCGGAGACTACGGTGAAACTGCAGGAAAGAAGTATGCAACAAATACTTCAATTCTTCTGAGAGCATATAATTTGCTGAGAGATCCGCGTATTGCACAAAACTATTATTATATAAGCGGAAACAAAATCGAAGATCCCATCGTTGATATCTTCACAAACAATGATACGCTCGAAGCTGAAATGAAGCAGGTTATAGAAGAAAACGGCGAGCGTATAATGGAAAGCAACAATCTCACGGGATTTGGTCTTGCAATTCTTCGCGGCGGTAAAAATATAAAGAGCAGCTCTGCAAATAGTGATGAAGAGCAACGCTACGATACGTATATGTATTACGGAAGGACAAGCGGACACGGACACCGTGATATGCTTCAGCTCGGAATTGATGCATACGGCTTCAACTTCACTCCTGACCTCGGATATCCTGAGGAAACGGGAACGCAGCCAAACCGTTTGCAGTGGGTATCAAACACACTCTCACACAATACTGTCGTTGTAAATGAAGATTGGCAGAATTCAATTTATACAGGCTATCCGATGCATTTTGACAGCACGGAAAAGGTAAAGCTTGTGGATGTAAAGGCATCACCGTATGATGAGACGGAAATTTATCGCAGAACTGCCTTGACGATTGAAGCATCCCCGAAGGATGTCTACACAATAGACTTTTTCCGTGTCAAGGGAGGAGACGAGCATACATACAGCTTCCACACACAGTCGTACATGGGATATACAACGGATGATTTGAACCTTGTTGCTCAGGTTGACGAAAACGGAGAGTATGTAGGCTCATATGCAGGAAAAGATGTACCATACGGAAAAGATCCTAATTCGCCGAATGCGTGGACGTATGAAACTGAATATCCGAGAGGATACACTTGGCTTGATAATGTGAATCGTGCGGAAAATATCGAAGACGGCACATTCTCGGTCAACTTCGAACAGACCGATTTTAAGAAGCAGGTAAATGACTCAAAAGACCTTAATCTTAAATTTACGGCACTTAACGACTGGACACCTGACGGAGTGGGAATTGCAACAGGCTATGCCCCGAATGTTGAAAACAATAAAGCAATTCCGGGACTTGATTATATGCTTATCCATCGTAAAGGCACTGAACTTGACACACTTTTCACATCGCTTATTCAGCCTTATAAGGGCGAAATGTATATAGAAAGTGCTGAAAGTATTTCCGTAAGTATCAAGGACGGAAAAGCAGCAAAGGATGATGTGGTTAAAGCAGTCAAGGTGAAGCTCAAGTCGGGAAGATGTGATTATGTTGTATATGCAACAAACAACGGTATTACATACACAGTCACAGACGGAAATGTAAGCTTTGATTTCAGAGGCTTCGTCGGCGTTTATTCTGTAAATGAAGCAGAAGAAAACATATATGCATATGTAAATGATGGAGATATCATTGGAGAAAATCAAGGTGTTGCTGCATATAAAGGAACAGTTATTGATTTTACGGAAGAGCTTTCATTTGATAACAGCATCAATGTAAAGTTTGACGGTGATGTTGATCTGTCGGAGCTTGAAGATAAGTATATTTATGTTGAAAACTCAGGCAGTCAGAATGGTGCATATAAGATAGTTGGGGCAGAACAGAATGGCGAGAATGTGTCTCTTAATATCGGAGACATAAGCCTTATATCCGCATTCAAGAATACTGCCGATTTCAGTCAGGGATATGTATATAACATACAGAAAGGACAGAGCTTTACAATCCCATTATCAAACGTATACAACGAAGCACCAAGATTTGCTCCGGTATCGGATAAAATCACAACTTCTGCAGGAAGCTCGATTACCATAAAGCTTAATGCAGAAAGTCCGCTTGGTGAAAACATAACTTTTGCAGGAATTGTAATGCCGAGAGGCGCTTCTATTGATGAGTCAACGGGAGTAATCACATGGAAGCCGACAAGCTCTCAGTTAGGTGAATCAGGCTTTCTTATCACGGCTCGAGATGAATCCGGAAGAGAAAGCAGTCAGAGCTTTGATGTAACTGTATACGGTTCTACCGGCGGTGGCGGAGGCGGCGGTGAAAGTGCGACCACAACAACACCGAATAAGTCCGAAGCTTCTGATGAGCCTGAAACTCCGGACACACCAAAGGTTCCTGATACACCGGAAATTTCGGATGTACGCTTCATAGACCTCGGAAACCACGCCTGGGCGGAAGATGCAATCAACGCCCTTGCAGATGAAGGTATTATCAAGGGAACGAGTGGGACCACATTCTCTCCCGGAAATAATATCACAAGAGCAGATTTTGCAATTCTCCTTGTCCGTGCGTTCGGTCTTTCTTCCGATAATACCGAGAATTTCGCTGATGTTCTTGAAACCGACTACTTTGCACGTGAGCTTGCAATCGCAAGAAACACGGGACTCGTCGGTGGAATTGGCGATAATAAGTATGCACCGAGAGAAAACATTACCCGTCAGGATATGATGGTAATCGTTTACCGAGCACTTGCCGCTTTTGAGAAAATCGAAAAACGGAACGACACACAGGTCGTTCCCTACGAGGATTTCGACTCTGTTTCCGACTACGCAAAAGAAGCAGTCTCGGCCCTCATATCTGCAGGGCTTGTAAACGGAAAGAACGGCGAAATCGCACCAACCGATTATACAACAAGAGCAGAAGTAGCAGTTCTCATAAAGAGAATCCTCGATTACACAAAGTAAATAAAATGCAAAACAACGGATGAGACAACTAATGCCTCATCCGTTGCGCTTTTTCGAGTTTTTACTTCTTTTTCTTTTCCGGTATCACAAAGATAAAAATCAACGAACTTACAAAGAGCAGAAACGGATAGAAAAGATATGGAATAATGTCAAAGGCTGAAATGGAGCTTCCCAGAGAGTTTACAGCAGAAATAGCAACGAGCATTTGTGCACCGTAAGGAATGATTCCCTGGAAAATGCAGGAGAAGGTATCGAGAAGTGATGCAGTCTTTCTGGGGGTAATGCTATAATTTTCGGACATTTCTTTTGCTATGGGATTTGCCATAACTATTGCAACGGTATTGTTTGCGGTAGCGATATCCATAGCACCTACAAGAAGCCCCATGCCGAGCTGACCGCCACGACGGCCGCGGAAAATTTTTCGTATTGCATAAAGAAGTGCTTCAAAACCACCGTGCTCACGGATAAGCGCACATATTGCAGAAACAAGGATTGCAACCATCGAGGTTTCAAACATTCCGGAAGCACCGATACCCATATTGCCGAGAAGCTCCATTCCTGTGATTGAACCGGTGTAAAGCATGATGCCTGCACCTGATATAATACCGATGAGAAGTACTGCAAATACATTTATTCCAATTATTCCGCCAAGGAAGACAAGAAGATAGGGAATTATGAGAACAAGGTCATAATCGCCTGAAACCTGACCCGAGATTTCGGTGTTAAGCGAAAGCACAATGATTAAAATCAAAGTAACTATTGCGGCAGGGAGAGCGATTGCAAAGTTTTCACGGAATTTATCGCTCATTTTACATCCCTGACCGTTGCAGGCGGCTATGGTTGTGTCGGAGATAAAGGAAAGGTTGTCGCCAAACATTGCGCCGCCGACTACAGAGCCGACACAGAGGGGAAGAGAAAAGCCTGAAGCGGCAGAAACAGAAACCGCAATAGGTGTGATGAGCGTTATTGTTCCCACCGATGTGCCCATAGCAAGGGAAATAAAGCAGCTTACAACAAAGAGAACGGCAACGGCAAACTTCGGGGGAATAATTGAAAGAACGAAGTATGCAACGCTCTCTGCACTTGATCTTCCGACAACGCCTACAAAGATTCCTGCCATAAGGAAAATGATTATCATGGTTATTATGTTCTTGTCGCCAACACCTTTTCCCATTACTTCAAATTTTTTATCGAGAGAAAGCTTTCTGTTCTGAAGACAGGCTACAAGCAAAGCGGCGAGAAAGGAAATCACAATGGGTATGTTGTAAAATCCCATCTTGATTTTCAGCCCATACTCCAAAAACAGACCAAGTCCGAGATAGAGTATGAGGAAAATGCCTATTGGGAGCAATGCTATTGGGTTTCCTTTGTTCACTTTTGATGAATTTTTGTTTTTCATAATCAAACTCCTTGAAACTTTATATATTCAGTATTATAATAGTAGAATACGAAAAAATCAAGGAGTTTTATATGATGGATAAAGAAATAATAGGGCAGATTATCGGTATAATCGCTGCAACTCTCGCTGTTATTTCATTTCAGCAGAAAACGCATAAGTATATAGTCGCATTTCAGCTTGCGGCAAACGTAGCTTTTATTCTGAATTTCGGGCTTATAGGCAATACTGCAGGTGCAATTCTCAACGGAGTGGCTCTTGTTCGTGCGCTTGTATTTGTAAACAAAGGGAGGAAGTGGGCGGATAATCCGTTGTGGCTGTGGTTTTTTTGTGGTCTTTGTATCGCTGCGGGATGGTACACTTGGACTGACTGGAGAACAATTCTTCCAACTCTCGGTATGATTTGCACAACAGTTGCTTTCTGGATTAAAACTCCTATGTACGTCCGTATGATGGCGTTTACAAGCTCTCCTTTATGGCTTGTATATAATTCCATATCAACCCCTCCTGCAATCGGTGGTATTGTCACCGAGGTTGTCAATATGATTTCGATCATAATTGCAATAATGAGACTTGATTTAAAGAAAAATAAAGTGAATAATATTCAAAAATAACTAATAATTATAAATGCACTATTGACAAATTTCACTTTGTGTTGTATAATAATTCAAAATGTATCATGGCATATTGTTTTGCCTTGAAGAAAAAATCAAAATGAGGAATTTGAGATGACAAAAGTATTTATTGACGGCAGTGCAGGAACAACAGGACTTCGGATTCACGAACGTCTCGCAAACAGAAAAGATATAGAGCTTCTCCTTCTTTCAGAGGAAAGAAGAAAGGAAACGGAAGCACGACGTGAAATGCTGAATATGGCTGATATTGCGTTCCTTTGTCTTCCGGATGCGGCGGCAATAGAGGCTGTCTCCCTTGTTGAGAATTCAAGCACCGCAATCATAGATACATCAACGGCACACAGAACAAATGATGCGTGGGCATATGGTTTTCCGGAGCTTTCGGGAGCTTATGAAAAGATAAAGAATTCAAAACGCATCGCAAATCCCGGTTGTCATGCAAGCGGTGTTGTTGCTCTTGTAGCTCCTCTTATTGAAAAGGGTATATTGAATAAAGATGCACATCTCTCCGCTTTTTCTTTAACCGGATATAGCGGCGGCGGAAAGAAAATGATAGCAGAATATGAGGATACGGAGCTTGATATGCTTCTTAATGCTCCCAGAATGTATGGAATAAGTCAGAAGCATAAGCATCTTCCCGAGATAACAAAGATTTGCGGAATATCTTATGCACCTGTTTTCTGTCCCATTGTTGCACCATATTACAGCGGAATGGAAGTTTCAATTCCGATTCATGCAAGCGAGATAAACGGAAGTATCGAGGATATAAAAAATGTTTATCGTGATTATTACATAAAGGGACTTGTGAAGTTTGAAGAAAATGCAGACGAAGAGGGATTTATGTCTGCCTGTGCTTATGAAGACCGTGACGATATGCAGATCACCGTTTGTGGCAATGATGAGAGAATAGTTCTTGTGTCGAGGTTTGATAACCTTGGAAAAGGTGCATCCGGTGCGGCAATTCAGAATATGAATATTTTACTGGGCGTTGACGAAACAACGGGACTTAATGTATAACGGAGGATAAATGATATGAAGATAATAAACGGCGGTGTTTGTGCCGCAAAAGGATTTACTGCAAACGGAGTTCATTGCGGTATACGTAAAAACAGAACAAAGCGTGACCTCACCCTTATTTTTAGTGAGAAGAAGGCAACGGCTGCGGCTGTATACACAACAAACCTTGTAAAGGGTGCACCTCTCACAGTTACAAAAGACCATATATCAGACGGTTTTGCACAAGCTGTTATATGCAACAGCGGTAATGCAAATACCTGCAATGCAAACGGAATTGAAGTCGCAGAGCAGATGAGCACACTTCTTGCAGATGCACTTTCGATCTCTGCAAGCGATGTTGTTGTCGCATCAACGGGCGTTATCGGTCAGCCTCTTGATATTACCCCAATTGCAAACGGAATACCGAGTCTTGTTTCAGGTCTTTCCGCTGACGGCGGTGAGGCTGCTGCGGAGGGTATAATGACCACCGACACCGTAAAAAAGGAAATTGCGGTAGAATTTGAAGTTGGTGGAACTGTCTGCAAGATAGGAGGCATCGCAAAGGGAAGCGGAATGATTCATCCTAATATGGCAACGATGCTTGTTTTTATCACAACGGATGCAGCTATCTCTGCCGAAATGCTTTCAAAAGCACTTTCTTCCGACATTGTGGATACCTTCAACATGGTAAGCATTGATGGCGACACTTCAACAAACGATATGGTAACAGTCCTTGCAAACGGTATGGCAGGAAATCGTGAAATCACATCTGAGGGCGAAGATTTCAGCGCATTTATGAAAGCTCTCAATACCGTTACGGTTCATCTCTGTCGTATGATTGCGGCAGATGGCGAGGGCGCAACGAAGATGCTTGAGTGTAACGTCAGCGGAGCAAAGGATATCGCAACAGCAAAAACAGTTGCAAAGAGTGTTATCTG
>JAFSEA010000019.1 GCA_017435965.1 Oscillospiraceae bacterium | reverse complement strand
TCCCCAATCAGATAAGCATAAACCAGTTATTTGCTATGGCAATCCATTCGGTGAAGGCAAATGCTTTTCCGAAAACGGTTTATGATGCGACAAAAATCTCCTCATGGAGCAATAAGGTGGGACAGGCAATCGGAGTGGTTGGGAATCCCAATGAAGCGATTGCGTCAAGCTTTCGGGGAGCTGATATGTCAAATCAGGTGCTCTTGCTCATTGACAAGATGATACAGAACACTCTTGAATTTATGGGCGCATCGGATTCGGCTCTCGGAAATATAAATCCACAGAACACTTCTGCGATTATAGCCACACAGAAAGCAACTGCTATGCCGTTGGAGCTTCAGAAGCTTGAATATAACAGATTCACCGAGGATTATATCAGAATTATGGTGGATATGATGCGCGTGGATTATGGCATCAGGGAAGTGCAGAGTGAAGAAAACGGTGAAAACGTTGTTTCATTTTTTGATTTCTCGGAGGAAAATGCGGCTGAGTTCAGTCTTCGCGTAGATGTGGGAAGTGCCGCATACTGGAGTGAGCTTATGCAGATACAGACTATGGATAATCTCTTCCGCAACGGAATTATCACAGACGTGGTTACATATCTTGAGGGAATTCCGGAACAGTACCTTAAAAACAAGAGCAAGCTTATTGCAAAGATAAAAAATAAGCAGATAGAAGGAGTGGGGCGGGAAGAACCTGGAATTTCGCCCGATACACAACTTCTGTCGGATATCCGGATTCAGTAGAAACTGTCAGGAAAGTTCAAAAATGGGATTGCGGCAAAACGCTGCAATCCCATTTTGTATGTGATTTGTTTGGTTGCGGAATTACTCCTGAACTTGTTCGGCTTCTTCCGGCTGCTGTTGTGCATCTGCGATGACAGTCGGAAGTACGGTTTTTGAATTGCCGAGGAATTCATTTTTTGCAACTATTACAAGTGATGCATCGTAATAGCTTTCGGAATGGAGAAAACTACTGTCGAAAGTACTGCCCTCTTCATATAAAGAATCGGAGTATATATAATCGGAAAGGATTACATCGACTTCCTGGTTTTTTAAAGCTGATTCGAGTTCGTCTTTGGAATATTGCTTTATCTCAAGTTCGGCATTTGCACCTGCTGCAATCTCATATGCCACATCCACATTCACGCCGACAAACTCACCGTCTTTTGTGTAGTTATAAGGATAATTTTCATCGCTGCATATGCCGACTTTTATAACTCTGCCGGGAGCTTTTTCATATTCCCCGGGACGTGTGTAAGCAACTTCTTCGCTCGCATAGGGGGAGTGAGAAAGAGCAATCTTTTTTGCTTTGCCGTTTGCTTTGAGTGAGGTGAGTGCGGCATCTACGGGGAGGACATAATCAGAGTTATTGAGGAAAATGGCACATACCGGTTGCTCAATAAAGGTCTGTTCGATTTTTCCGATTCCCGGTGTGCGTCGAATTTCTTCATCAGCATAGAGAACGGGGAGAACCATACCGTGGATTTCCTTCTCGGTTACCGCGTGGAGTCCGTCTGTTGCATTTTCATACGTTACAACATATGAAGCGGGAAGCGAGTTTTTGATAGTGGACTCGGAAACGAGAGAGGATACTGTACCGAGCTTATAGCCGTCAAACTGACCTGCTGCCATAAAACCGATTTCCGGAGGAGCTTTGAATTCTGTGGGAGGAAGCTCTTTTTTTTCTGTAGCAGAGGGAGTGGCAGGAGATGTGGACGGGGAAGAACAACCCGAAAGAAGGCAACTTGAAAAGAGTGCAGCAAGAGCTGCGCAGATAAATTTTTTCATAAATAAATTTCACTCCTGAACATAATATACGCATTATATTATACTTTAATTCACAAAACATTGCAAGAGTTTTATAAATTAACTATTATTATTTGACATTCCCTGTTGTTTGGGTGTATAATGTATGCTATGTAAATGTGACTATGTATAAATAAAACGGAGGTTTTCCAAATGAAGTATATGGGTCTTAACGAGCTTCGTGAAAAGTACCTTTCTTTCTTTGAAAGCAAGGGGCATCTTCGCCTTAAAAGCTTTCCGTTGCTTCCGCAGGGAGATAATTCTCTCTTGCTTATAAATTCGGGTATGGCTCCCATGAAGCCATATTTCTCCGGCGAGGCAACTCCGCCGCGAACAAGAGTTACCACTTGCCAGAAGTGTATCCGCACACCGGATATCGAGCGTGTAGGAAAAACATCACGTCACGGCACATTCTTCGAAATGCTCGGAAACTTCTCCTTCGGAGATTATTTTAAGCCCGAGGCAACAAAGTGGGCTTGGGAGTTTGTAACGGAAGTTCTTGAAATTCCGAAGGACAAGCTCTATGTTTCCGTTTATCTCGATGACGATGAAACATATAATATGTGGGTAAACGACCACGGTGTCGATCCCTCTCATATGGTCCGTCTCGGAAAAGAAGATAACTTCTGGGAAATCGGTGCAGGCCCCTGCGGTCCTTGTTCCGAAATCTATTTTGACCGCGGCCCCGAAAACGGATGCGGCTCTCCCGACTGTAAGGTTGGCTGTGATTGTGACAGATACGTTGAGTTCTGGAATCTTGTTTTCACACAGTTCAATAACGACGGAAATAACAACTACACAGAGCTTAAGCAGAAGAACATCGATACAGGTATGGGCCTTGAGCGTCTTGCCTGCATTATGCAGGGTGTTGATTCTCTCTTTGACGTTGACACCGTAAAGAATGTTACGGCTCACATCTCCCGTATTGCAAAGGTAAATTACGGCGACGATGCAAAAACCGATATTTCTCTCCGTATCATCACAGACCACATCCGTTCAACAACAATGATGGTATGTGACGGCGTTATGCCTTCAAATGAAGGAAGAGGCTATGTTTTAAGAAGACTTCTCCGCCGTGCGGCACGTCACGGAAGACTTCTCGGAATAAAGGGCACCTTCCTCCACGATGTTTGCAACACAGTTATCCATGAGAGTTGCGGTGCATATCCCGAGCTTTCCGATAAGGCTGAATATATCAAAAAGGTTATCACAATGGAGGAAGAAAGCTTCAATCGCACAATAGATGCAGGCCTTTCTATCCTTGAAGATATGATTGCAAAGCTTGAAAAGGAAGGAAAGAAAGAGCTTTCCGGTGACGATGCATTCAAGCTTGCCGATACCTACGGTTTCCCCATTGACCTCACACTTGAAATCCTCGAGGAAAAGGGAATCTCCGTTGACCGTGCACGTTTTGACGAGTGCCTCAATGAGCAGAGAGAAAGAGCAAGAGCAGCTCAGGCGGCTCTCGGCGATTTCGCATGGGAAAAGCTCGACCTCGGTCTTGATAAGAGCGTTAAAACAGAGTTTAAGGGTTATGAAACACTCTCCTGCAACGGTAAGGTTCTTGCCATCGTCAGCGGTGGTGAAGTTGTGAAGACTGTCAATGCAGGGGATTCGGTTGAGCTTGTTCTCGATACCACATCCTTCTACGCTGAAAGCGGCGGTCAGCTTGCCGATACCGGTATTATCTCATCTGATATGGGCAAGGTTAAAATTTCAAACGTTAAGAAAACAAAGGACGGAAAGTTCCTCCATATCGGTGAAGTGGTTGAGGGCACAATCAATTGCGGTGATGAAGTCAAGTGCGAGGTTTGCAAGTGCCGCCGTGATGCAATTGCCCGTGCTCACTCTGCAACTCACCTTCTCCAGAAGGCACTCAGAAACACTCTCGGCACTCACGTTGAGCAGGCAGGCTCACTTGTCGGCCCGGATACAGTCCGCTTTGACTTTGCTCACTTCTCACCTATGACGGCAGAGGAAATTGCAAAGGTTGAAGCTGAAGTAAATGCAAATATTCTCGCAGGTCTTTCTGTTGTTGTTCGTGAAATGCCTATTGACGAAGCAAAGAAGCTCGGTGCAATGGCACTCTTCGGCGAAAAGTACGGCGATACCGTCCGTGTGGTAACAATGGGCGATTATTCCCTTGAGCTTTGCGGCGGTACTCACCTTGACAATACTGCAAAGGCAGGTATATTCAAGATAACAAGCGAAGCCTCCGTTGCGGCAGGTGTTCGCCGTATTGAAGCAATCTGTGGCAGCGCAGTTCTTGCAAAGATCGCAGATCTTGAAGGTACAATCGCAAGCGTTGCAGAGGCTCTTAAATCTGCACCGAAGGAAGTTATTATCAAGGCAAACAACCAGACGGAGGAAATTAAAGCACTTAAGGCAGAGCTTTCCGCAATGAGCTCGAAGATGGCTCGTCTTGATGCAGCAGAGTATATAGCCGAGGCTGTTGAGCTTGGCGGCGTCAAGTTTGTTGCAAAGGTTGTGAAGAACTCCGACGGCAACGGTCTCCGTGCAATCTGTGATGAAATCCGTGGTCTTGATTCAAACGTTGCAGCCGTTCTCGCAACTGTAAACGGTGAGAAGATAGTATTCACCGCTACCTGTGGCAAGGATGTTGTAGCTCGCGGTATCAAGGCAGGCGATATGGTAAGAGAAGCTGCAAAGACTGCCGGCGGAAACGGCGGCGGAAAGCCTGATTTTGCCATGGCAGGCGGAAACGATGTTTCAAAGCTTGATGAGGCACTTCTTGCGGCACGCACATTTCTTGCAAGTAAGGTATAAGGAGTGTAAAGAAAATGGCTGATTGCTTGTTTTGTAAGATAATAGCGGGGGATATCCCCTCCACAAAGGTTTATGAGGACGATAAAGTCCTTGCGTTCCGTGATATCGCTCCTCAGGCACCGACTCATATTCTCGTTATCCCCAAGGAGCATATCGCTTCCGTTGCAGAGATAAATGAGAAAAACTCCACTGTTGTTTCTCACATCTTTGAAGTGATTGCAAAAATCGCAAAGGATGAGGGTCTTGAGGGCGGCTACCGTGTGGTTTCAAATTGCGGTGACGATGCAGGTCAGACCGTGCATCACCTCCACTACCACATTCTCGGCGGCAAGAAATTAAACGTAGAAATGGCATAACACAATCGGGATGCGACATAAAATGTTGCATCCCGTTTTTTGGAAAAATTTCCTTTTTCTTTCAAAAAAGTTCTTGACAAATCTTTCTTATGTGTGTATTATATATACGGTTAGTGAAAGCTAACTCTTTTAAATGGTCTTTGGTTAGCTCAGTCTAACCGAGCCTTTTGAGATTATTTTAGGTGGTATTACTGTATTATGAATCTTAAGCAAGCCGAAGAAGGAAAAGAATATATAATTCTTGATATTGAAACCGATGATGAGGAGCTTGATGCGTTCCTCTTTTCCCTCGGTTGCTATAGCGGTGAGCCGATAACCGTCATTTCCCATCTTAAAGGCGGACCGGTTGTATCCATCAAGGACGGAAGATATAATATCGACAATCAGCTTGCAGAAGCTATCATTATCGCAGATTAAAAAATGGTCGGTGAGTACCGACCTGTTTTTACGGCAGTCAGTTAGCATAGGGTAACCGAAACTCTTGCTTAAAATATGCATCTGCATAGATAAGGAGGAAAAGAAAATGAGAATTGCTTTAACGGGCAATCCGAACAGCGGTAAAACAACCATGTACAATGCTCTTACCGGCAGAAACGAAAAGGTAGGAAACTGGGCAGGTGTTACCGTTGAGAAAAAAGAACACGCCATAAAAAGAAGCTTTTATGACGGAAAGGAAGATCTTATCGCAGTTGACCTTCCCGGTGCTTATTCAATGTCACCTTTCACATCGGAAGAGAGTGTAACAAGCTCATATGTCAAGGGAGAGAATCCCGATGTAATCGTAAATATTGTTGACGGAACAAACTTAAGCCGTAGCTTATTTTTCACAACACAGCTTTTAGAGCTCGGTATTCCGGTTGTTGTTGCTCTCAATAAGACCGATGTAAATAAAAAGAAGGAAACAAAGATTTCTGTTAAGGCTCTTTCCGAAAAGCTCGGATGCCCTGTTGTGGAAACGATTTCAACCTCTTCCGAAGGACTTTCCGAGGTTGTTGCAAAGGCAATTGAATGTATCGGCAAAGGTCAGGTTGCCCCATATACTCAGGGTGATATTGACCTTACTGATAAAAAAGCAGTTGAAACTGCCGACAGAAGACGTTTTGAATTTGTAAATAAGATTGTAAAAGAGGTTGAGTCCCGTAAGGTTCTCACGAAGGAAAAGAACAGTCAGGATAAGATAGATGCAGTTCTTACGAATAAATGGCTCGGTATTCCGATTTTTGCCGTTGTTATGTATCTTGTATTCCAGATTTCTCAGGTATGGCTGGGCACCTGGCTTGCAGAGGGTGGAGAACTCTTCGGTATTGAAACAGGCTTTAAAGGTCTTGTTGGCTACATAGGCGACTTCAAAGAAGTCCTTGCTGTCTGGGTTGAGGGTGCAAACCCCTTCCTGCAGGCACTTCTCCTTGAGGGTATAGTAGAAGGTGTTGCGGCAGTTGTGGGATTCCTCCCCCTCGTTATGATTATGTACTTCCTCATCGCACTTCTTGAAGACTGCGGATATATGTCCCGTGTTTCCGTTGTTCTCGATCCCATATTCAAGAAGGTAGGACTTTCAGGTAAGTCTGTTATCCCCTTTGTTATCGGAACAGGCTGCGCAATCCCCGGTGTTATGGCAAGCCGTACAATCCGCAATGAGCGCGAAAGAAGAGCAACAGCAATGCTCACACCCTTTATGCCCTGCGGTGCAAAGCTTCCCGTTATTGCTCTCTTTGTAGGTGCATTTTTCCCGAATGCAGGCTGGCTTGCAACAATGATGTACTTTGCAGGTATCGTTATAATTTTCCTCTGTGCACTTCTTATAAATAAAATCACAGCTTATAAAGCAAGAAAGTCATTCTTCATCATCGAGCTTCCCGAATATAAAGCACCAAGCTTCTGGCGTGCAACAAAGTCTATGTGCAGTCGTGGCTGGGCATATATCGTTAAAGCCGGTACAATCATTCTCGTATGTAACTTCCTCGTATATCTTATGCAGAACTTCAACTGGTCACTCCAGACTGTTGAAAATGCAGATGAATCAATTCTTGCAAGCATAAGCGGACCTATTGCGGTTCTGCTTGTTCCGATCGGCGTTATTTCCTGGAAGTTTGCGGCAGCAGCAGTAACAGGCTTTATCGCAAAGGAATGTGTTGTGGGAACTCTCGCAACCTGCTTTGCGTTTGAGTCAATGATAGGCGAAGAACTTGAAATCGTAGGTGAGGGCTCAGCTATTGCGGCAAGTATGGGAATTACTCCTGTGGCGGCACTTGCATTTCTTATGTTTAATCTCTTTACACCTCCTTGCTTTGCGGCAATCGGTGCAATGAACGCCGAGATAAAGAGCAAAAAGTGGCTCTTTGGCGGAGTTGGTCTCCAGCTTGGTGTGGGATTTACAATTGGATTCCTTGTATACCAGATAGGAACATTTGTAACAGAAGGAAAGCCGGGTCAGGGATTTGTTCCGGGTCTTTGTGCAATCGCACTTATGGTGGCATTTGTAGCATATCTTATCTCAAAGGCTCAGAAGAATCTCAAGGCTGAATATGAGCTTAAAAAAGCCACGGCAAAAGCAAAATAAGCTTTAAAGGGAGTGTTTCCTTATGACCGATATTATCATTATTGCCGCGGTTGTTGCAGTAATAGGTCTTGCAACGCTGTACATAATAAAAGAAAAGAAAAAGGGTAAAAAGTGCATAGGATGCCCCGATGGAGGGTGTTGCGGATGTGCATTAAAAAATAAGGGAGGAAATTGTAGTGGTAAAGATAACAATGAAGGTTGAGGGAATGATGTGTGCTCATTGCGAGGCACATATGAACGAAGCAATCGAAAAGGCATTCAAGGTGAAAAAGGTCACTTCCTCTCACGCTGATTGCAAAACCGAGATAATCGCAAAGGAAGAAATACCGGAAGCCGCAATCCTCGAAGCGGTAAAAGAAACGGGGTATAAGGTGTCCGATATAAAATGCGAGGAATATAAAAAGGGCTTCTCTCTTTTCGGAAGATAAAAGAAATATAAACACCTGCAACCGGTTGTTGCAGGTGTTTTCTATAAGGTTGAGTGAGAAATCAAGTTCATATTGCATTTGGTAAAACGTGATGATATACTAAAAAACGGAGGATGTTGAGCATTAGATAAGGAGTCTGAAATATTTGTGAGTTAAATGACATATAGGACAGTATCACTAAAATGCCTGCAACAGGCAGAGAAGAAAGGATGATTTTAAGATGAAATGCAGAGCTTTGATTATATTGGTATGTTGCTTGTGTATGTTTTCTGCTGTCGTCAGCGCAAGTGAAATAAGCGATACACAGAAAGCTGAATGGCTTTTGATGTATGATGATGTTGAGAGAATTGACATACGTGCCATAAATCCATGGTTTGGTAATTATCATGAAAATTACACTTATTCAACATCAGCAAGAAACGAAATCGCGTATATCTTAAATTATATAGATAGTTTTCATTTAGAAGACGATGGGGAAGAGTGGTATGCAAATGATGCGACTACTTATTCGGTGAAAATCTGTATGACTGATGGTAGTGTGAAAAAATTCGTCATAGAAATCGAACGATTTTATGATGCTTCCGGCAAGCAATATGCTATGGACTATGATGAAATCGATAGTTTTCTTGAATTTATCAATGCATTGAAAACAAAAAAGATTATCTTAGATAATGATGTGACTTTTGAACCATCAAAATGGGCAGAGGAGGATGTTAAGAAAGCTATTGATATGGAATTAGTTCCGAGAGTCAATCAAATCAATTATAAGGGGAGAGTAACTCGCTTAG
>JAFSEA010000018.1 GCA_017435965.1 Oscillospiraceae bacterium | reverse complement strand
GGAAAACGAAAAAAATGGCGTATAATATAAATGCATAAGAAAAATCTTCTCGAGAGGTGATGATAAAATGACACTTCGTCAGCGTGAAGAAGAAAGAGAGAAAAGAGATTTCTCACCCTTTGCCTGTCTTTCGTCGGAAAGTCGGGGAAGAAGCCGTGAGGAAGAGCCTTGTGACATCCGCACCTGTTTTCTCCGTGACCGTGACAGGATTATTCATTCAAAATCCTTTCGCCGCTTAAAGCACAAGACTCAGGTATTTATTTCTCCCGAGGGCGACCATTATCGCACCCGAATGACACATACCCTTGAAGTTTCGGGAATTGCGAGAACAATTGCGAGAGCGTTGAGCCTCAACGAAGGACTTTGCGAGGCTATTGCAATGGGACATGACCTTGGTCACACGCCTTTCGGTCACGGCGGAGAAAGAGAGCTTGCCGCACTGAGTGACGGCAGATTTTCCCACAATCTCCAGAGCGTCCGTGTGGCGGAAAAAATTGAGCGTGGCGGAAAGGGTTTAAATCTCACTTATGAAGTGCTTGATGGAATCGCCCACCATAGCGGAGAGCGTGAACCGTCAACTCTTGAAGGAAAGGTAGTTGCTCTTGCTGACAGAATCGCATATATAAACCACGATATAGACGATGCCTGCCGTGCCGGAGTTATGCACGAAAGCGATATTCCGAGAGAATATAAAGATATCCTCGGTCATCGGCACAGCAAGAGAATCAATGCTCTTGTTCTTGATACAATCTCCGCAAGTGAAGGCAAAAACGAGATTGTTATGTCGGAAGAAGTACATAATGCAATGATGGGACTTCGCAAGTTTATGTTTGAGAGAGTATATCGTGCAGACTATGCTCTCCGTCAGGAGGAAAAAGTCCGTGGTATGATTGCAAAGCTCTTTGAATACTACAGCCGTGATATCGACAGACTCCCCGATGAATATCGTGATATCGCAGAGCGTGACGGTACGGAAATCGCGGTATGTGATTATATCGCCTGTATGACAGACCGTTATGCCCTCAATGTATACAGCGAGCTGTTTCTTCCCATTTGCTGGAATATTCAGTAAACAGACGAAAAAACAAATGAAAGGAAGTGAAAATGGTGGCGTACCCGAGAGAGTTTATGGACGAGCTTATTGCGAGAAGTGATATAGTTTCGGTTATATCAAGATACGTTTCTCTCACACGTCGGGGCTCCGGTAATTTGGGGCTTTGTCCTTTCCATAACGAGAAAACGCCGTCCTTTTCCGTGTCGTCCGACAAGCAGTTTTTCCATTGCTTTGGTTGCGGCGTCGGCGGAGATGTCATTTCCTTTGTTATGAAGATAGAAAATCTTGATTTTCCCGATGCGGTTGCAAAGCTTGCCGATTGGGCAGGTATGGAAGTTCCGCAGTCAACCTATGGCGAGAATGACCGCAACCGTCGCAAGCGTGCCCAGGAAGCTTGTCGTGATGCGGCAAGGTTTTTCCACGAGAGGTTTAAGGCCGATGAGGGAAAAGAGGCAAGAGAATACCTTCTCGGCAGAGGTCTTTCACCGTCTACCATAACGAGATTCGGACTCGGCTATTCTCCCGATACGTGGTCATCGCTTCTTGATGAGCTTGTGGCAAAGGGCTATACAAAGACAGAGCTTCTCGAAGCGGGACTTGTGACTACAGGAAAGACGGGCAAGATTTATGACCGCTTCCGTGGTCGTGCAATGTTCCCTATTATAGATGTGAGAGGCACAGTAATAGGTTTTGGCGGAAGAATTATGGGGGATGGTGAACCAAAGTATTTAAATTCGCCGGAATCGGAGGTATTCAATAAGAGAAAGAATCTCTATGCATTGAATCTTGCAAAAAGCAGTCGGGCAGATTTTATGATTCTGGCAGAAGGGTATATGGATGTCATAGCTCTTCATCAGGCAGGATTTGACTCTGCCGTTGCATCTCTCGGCACGTCTCTCACAGAGGAACAGGCGCATCTTATTTCAAAATACAAAAGCCGTGTTATAATATCCTATGACTCTGATAAAGCAGGTCGTGCGGCAACGGAACGTGCCATTGATATCCTCAAGAAAACTGGTATTGATGTGCGTGTGCTTGTGATGCAAGGGGCAAAAGACCCTGATGAGTATATAAAGAAGTTCGGAAGAGATAAGTTTGCAAAGCTTCTTGAAAATGCCTTACCTTCGGCGGAATACAGGCTTAGCATGGTGCGTGACACCTTTGACTTGAGTGATGATAAGCAACGTGTGGGATATATCAAATCTGCAGTAAGTCAGCTTGCGAGAATGTCAAGTGCCATTGAGAGGGAAATATATGCAGGTCGAATAGCCACGGAGACAAATGTCACCCGTGATGCAATCCTTCAGGAGGCGGAACGTGAAAGGAAAAGGCTTCTCCGCGAAAAGAAGCGTGAGGAGGAAAAGAAAATTCTCGACCCTGTTGCGGCGATAATGCCAAAGGAAAAGGAAGCGAGATATAAAAACCCACGTTCTGCAGTTGCCGAAGAAGGGCTTGTTACCATCTGTTGCGGCGATGTAAAACTCACATTAAAAACATCGGAAAAGATTTCCGGAGGAATGTTTTCATCGGAGCTTCTGGGACGAGTCTTTGATGTTATGACAGAACGTGCAAGATCGGGACTCGATACCGATATGAGCGCTTTTACCGAAGTTTTCGGAGAAAACGAAGTATCGCATATTGCAACCGTGTTTGCAAGAAATGCAGACAAAAGTGCGGATGCAATTGATGATTATATAACCATAATACAGCAAGAAAATATGAAAGGTGCGGCGGCAGAAAGCGATGATGCCATTCTTGCCGCAGCGGAATTTTACAGAAAGAAGAAGGGGATACGAAATGGATAAGGAAAAAAAGGAAAAGACCATAACAGCGGAAGAAAAAAAGCAGATACTCCGTGAACTTATAGAAACGGGTAAAAAGCGTGGTAAACTCTCACAAAAAGAGCTTATGGATGTTGCGGAGGAGCTTGAAATGAACTCCGATCAGATTGAAAAGCTCTATGATACTCTTGAAAATCTGGGCATCGAGCTTCCTCTTGAGGAATTTATCGAAGACCTTCCTCCCCAGGATGAGTTCATTGACGATATCCCACCTGAAGATATAGGCGAAATTGAGGAGATTCCCGAAGAGGAGCTTGCAGACAGCTCTGCTCTTATGGAGGGTCTTTCCATTGATGACCACGTAAGAATTTATCTTAAGGAAATAGGTAAGGTTGACCTTCTCTCTCCCGAGGAGGAAATTGAGCTTGCAGAGCGTATGGCACAGGGCGATGAGGTGGCAAAGGTTCGTCTTGCAGAGGCAAACCTTCGTCTTGTTGTATCCATTGCAAAGCGTTATGTAGGTCGCGGTATGCTTTTCCTCGATCTCATTCAGGAAGGTAACCTCGGCCTTATCAAGGCTGTTGAGAAGTTTGACCACACAAAGGGATATAAGTTCTCAACCTATGCTACCTGGTGGATCCGTCAGGCTATCACACGTGCTATCGCAGACCAGGCAAGAACTATAAGAATCCCTGTTCATATGGTTGAAACAATCAATAAGGTTATAAGAGTTTCACGTCAGCTTCTTCAGGAGCTTGGTCACGATCCGTCTCCCGAGGAGATTGCAGAAGAGATGCAGATTCCCGTAAACCGTGTCCGTGATATCCTCAAGATTGCTCAGGAGCCTGTTTCGCTTGAGACTCCTATCGGTGAAGAGGAAGATTCACATCTTGGCGACTTTATCCCGGCAGAGGATGCTCAGGAGCCTGCAGAGGCAGCTTCCTTTGCACTTCTTCGTGAACAGCTTGTGGATGTTCTTGCAACTCTCACTCCCCGTGAGGAAAAGGTACTCAAGCTTCGCTTCGGTATTGAGGACGGCAGAACAAGAACACTTGAAGAAGTCGGCAAGGAATTTGACGTTACCCGTGAGCGTATCCGTCAGATTGAGGCAAAGGCTCTCCGTAAGCTTCGCCATCCCAGCCGTTCAAAGATGCTCAAGGATTTCCTGAACTAATTTTCACATCGGCGGAAGGAAGCGAACACAACATTGAAAATATTTGATTCACACGCACATATATATCCTGCAAAAATTTCTCTTAAGGCGAGTGCATCCATCGGCGTGTTTTATGGAATAGATATGCACCACGACGGAATGCCCCATACCCTTAATGAGCTCTCGAAGGAAGCCGGTATTGAAAAAACTCTTGTCTGCTCCGTTGCAACAACTCCCCATCAGGTGGAGGTTATAAACGACTTTATCTGTAAAAAATGCGGGGAGTATGAAAACTTTATCGGCATTGCAACCCTTCATCAAGACACTCCTGATCCGGAAGCGGAGATTGAAAGGGTGGTGGGGCTTGGTCTTCGTGGTATAAAGCTTCACCCGGATTTTCAGCATTTTGCCATAGACGATGAAAAGATGTTTCATACATATGGGATTCTGGAAAAGAAAAAGCTCCCGGTGCTTTTCCACACGGGAGATAAGAGGTATGAGTATTCAAACCCCCGTCGCCTTATGCGAGTTATGGAAAAGTTCCCCGACCTTATCTGCATAGGTGCACATTTTGGCGGCTATTCTGAATGGGATGAAGCGGAAAAGTATCCGAAGCATAAGAATTTATACTTCGACACATCAAGCTCTCTTTCCTATATGCCCGTGGGGAAGGCTCAGGAATTTATTGAGCATTTTGGAGCTGAACAGTTTATGTTTGGAACAGACTTTCCCATGTGGACACCAAAGGAAGAAATTGAAAAAGTGCTTGCACTCGGTCTTGATGAAAAGACCAATGAGCAGATTTTCCATAAAACCTTTGAAAAACTCTTTTGCAGGTAAGACAAACGCAAGTTTATCGGAGGAAATAAAAAATGTTTTTTGATACCCATGCACATCTTGATGATGAAGCATTTGATATTGACCGTGACGAGTTGATTTCTTCCTTTGCGGATGTTGGGGTAACAAGAGTTCTCAATGCATCAAGCGATATGCCATCGTCATATAAAACTGCAGAGCTTTGCAAAAAATATGATTTCATATACGGAGCAGTAGGCTTTCATCCCGAAGCTGCAGACAGAATGTCGGAAGGGGATATATCAAAGATTTCGGAGCTTACAAAAAAGAAGAATATAGTTGCAATCGGAGAAATAGGACTTGACTATTATTGGGATAGTGTTCCCCGTGAGGTTCAGCAAAAGGCATTCCGTGAGCATTGCGCTCTTGCAATGGAACTGAATCTTCCGATAGTTGTCCACGATAGGGAAGCGCACCGTGATTGCTTTGATATTCTGAATGAGTTTCCGGGAATCCGCGCGGTGTACCACTGCTTTTCCGGAAGTGCCGAATATGCACGTGAGCTTGTGAAAAAAGGATTTTATTTCTCCTTCGGCGGTGCGATAACCTTCAAGAACGCAAGACACGCCCCCGAGGTTATAAAAGCAGTTCCCAGAGAGAAGATAATGCTTGAAACCGATTGCCCATATATGGCACCGGTACCTTATCGCGGAAAGCGCAACCATCCGGGATATATTCCGCAGATAGCCGCAAAGATATCGGAGCTGTGGAGCGTATCTCCCGAAGAGGTAGGAAGAATAACCACAAAAAACGCACTTTCGTTTTTCGGAATAAAGGAATAAAAAAACAAAATCCTCCGCACACAAATGCGGAGGATTATTTCTTTGGTTCACACTATGCATGGAAAATCAAGGGCGGCGGAACTCGACGCCCTTAAAATGATGCCAAAAAATGTACGTCCCCAAATGGCTTACTAAATGGCTTCGGAGTTAATTTTATATGTTATATTTTTTCTTCAAATTCCACCGCACGAAGCTCGAGGGAATCAAGAGTTACTGTTTTTTCAGCCTCGCCTTTTATAACTTTTACCGTAATCGGCATATCATAATCGGTGTTGAGAAGATATATTTTATCTCCTTCATATACCGACCAACGAAGTCTGTCGCTTCCGATAACCTTTATATCACAGCTTCTTGAGCTTTCGGTTATCATTTCGCGGACAACTGCATTGTATAATGGGTAAAAGCTCGGGTTTCCGGGGTAATTTATGCCTGTAACAAGCGTTGCCGTACCGTTTCCGACTTTATTTTCAATCACTGCAGGAACATCGCTCGGATCATTTATGAACGAACCCGTCACAATGGCAACATCGTTTCCTCCGCAAAGCTCAAACTTTGCATATTCCACATACCCTGCACTGTATATCGGGTCGCAGAGAAGACCGATGCTTCCCGGATATAATCTGTTTTCCACGATTGAATCGAATTTAAACTTCACGCCATCGTTTGTCCTTACGGTTTCACCCGTAAAACAAGCACCGAAAAGCTTTTTGAGTCTTTCCTCCGATGGCATATCAAGTTCACCGCCACGAACAGTTGACTTATTGAGATGTGCCGCACTCATAAGAAGATGTCCGCCACGGTTTACATATTCCGTGAGCTTATCGAGATTTTCATCTGTCATTGAATTCCAGCCGAGGAAAACGAGGTAATCATATTCCGAAAGCTTCTCAACAGATGCTTCAATGGGTACAATATCAAACATACCATAGGCAGGACTTGAAGAAAGATCACTCTCACCGAAGTTTGCAATATCTGTCCAGCTTCGTTTTTGCCATACATTTTCTGCAATTCTCCAGGAATGTTCCGCTTCACCGTGTCCCCATTCATCACGGCCGAACTGATTCCACACAGAGCTTCCGCCCCAGCCGCCATAAGCATCGTGAAGTCCGGATACAAACGCGAACTTAACCTTCGGACCACCCTTCGGGCGTGCATCACGGTTTATAAGTTCTGTCATATCCGACATAGCTTTGCGATATTCTTTGCATACGTCGGATTCCTTTTCATGTTTCTGCCCGTATGCTGTGATAATCTCATCACCACTCTCCAGGCAGAAAACACTTGAACCTGAAAGATATGCATACTTATATGTAAGCTCAAGGCGTTTTCTTTTGATTACGTCACTGTGGCGCATACCACCGTACCATTCGTGGGCAACATACGTTCCCCACATATCCGAACCGTATGCACGACCGGCTCCACGCAATGCCGGAACAAGAATATCGGGGTTTCCGCACATCATTTCGAGAATCGGGAGGTCAACTCCTGCTTCAAGA
Organism: Oscillospiraceae bacterium; assembly: GCA_017435965.1. Lineage (GTDB taxonomy): Bacteria > Bacillota > Clostridia > Oscillospirales > JAAYXM01 > SIG480. Next base: position 22,804 of record JAFSEA010000018.1, on the reverse strand, counting down.
TTGTATTTATTGAGTCCCGTTGCTTCAACTGCCGCAATTTTGGGCATATCGAGAGCCTTGTCAATTCCGATGTATCGCTCTATCTCTTTTATATAACCCTCGTGTGCGGCCTTCATATCTGCATAATCCGTTTTTATCACTGTCGGGTCAGCGCCCGTTCCCTCTTTGCGGTTAAAATATCCTGCAAATTTGCAGGCGAAAGAACTACCCGTTTCACCAATCATATCACCGAGGAAGTACTCTCCTGCAACTTCGCGAATTTTCGCAATCAGTTCCTTATCGAAATGTGAGTCCTTTCCGTCAGGTGCAAACTGAATCGTATAAAAGAAAATGAAATATATTTTATTCTCCGCAAGATATTTTGCCCATTCGATATAGTATTCCGACGGAAGTTCTTCTCGTCTTCCCATATAAAACGGACGGATTGTAACAAAATTATATCCCGGCTTCACACATCGCTCATATAATTCCTCAATCATATTCTCCGCCTTAAAGCCGTGCTCACCGATATGAATTCCGTTTAAGATAATGTCGCGTTCCATAACTGTTCACCTTTCTTTGGTCAGCGCAATTTCAAAGTGCTGACCTTCTTTTATATTATAAATATAGCCCTTTGCCGGCTTCATAGAGTTTTAGAGCCATTTGGGGACGTACATTTTTTGGTACTGTTCTGTATGCCGCTTAGATTCAAAAACCTTTGCAGCCTTGTCTAAATTTTAACACTCTTTATATTTTTAGTATACCACGATTGCCCATCAAATGCAATGTATGTCGAAGAACAACATCCGCATCCGGAATAACAAAATGTGAATGTTGTTTTGTAACAGACAGAGAAAAAAGGGCGGAAGATTGCACAGCCCTTAAAATGATATCAAAAAATGTACGTCCCCAAATGGCTTTTGGTGTCAAGACAACAGAACCGTCCCATTGTCTTCGTGTCTTCGCAAATGGCTGTCTCCAATTGGCTCCGTTCCTTCAGTGGTTTGATGGCTCATTTACCATATGTATTGTAACGATAAGAGTTTCCGCCTACTCTTTCGAGAGAATGAATTCCTTCAAGAATATCGTTACTGTTATCATTTACAAACATAATTCCTTCTTCATCATCAACAGAACCACCTGTTACAAAACGAATTGTCGTTCCATCTTTGTATGCACAAATAAAATCAACATCATAGGTACTCTTTTCAAAAGGTATTGTTGTTATCAATTTATTCTGAGCATCATATAGTAAAATCTCATTTCCTTCCATTTCGGCCTTGTAGAACTCCATATCTTTTATTCTTGAGTTCATTTTATAAAAATACTCTTCAGTTTTTTCATAATTAGGTGCACTACATGATGAACACATAAAAGCCAGTACCAATATCAGGATTAAATATTTATTTAGTAACATTTTCATTTTTCTCACCACTCTTGTTAATATTTCAATATTCCTCCATACTCCCAAGGACTACCAAATGGCTTACGTAACTCAATCAAACGGAACAACAGGCATTAACGATACAACCATTGCCAAAAAAGCAACTATCCAAATCGACCAGATTATCATGGCACTCAACAAGAATTGAACCACTCTTCTTTTAAACTTTCCAACTCCAAATTTCCATATAATCACGACATTCAGCAAAAGCAGAATTACACTCCAAATTTTTATAATTTTAAAGAGTTCCAAATGAAATGTGTCTGAAATTACATCTGCTATATAAAAAGAAATAAAAACATGCAAAATTCCAACCATCGCCGATATTAGTATTATTTTACACGATACATATTGAAAAAATTTCTTCACTATCTATTCACCCTCATTCAAAATCAATATCTTTTATATTGGCAAATTGCACACTTTGATTTTATCATACATCTTTTACCTTTTCAATTCAGAACTCTCAAAAAATATAAGCCCCTTTACACTTTTACAAAACCAAAGAAGCTATGCCCTCTTTCCGGTCATAGCTTCTCACTTTATTCTTCTATTGTAAACACTTGCACAATAGTGCCCAAAAATGTACGTCCCCAAATGGCTCAAATGGCTCTATCCCCAAATGGCTTATGTTCCATCAAAATCTTTCCTTACTATAACTTCAATCAGTTCAGAATTCTCATCAAAACCAAAAAATACCACCACATAAGCTTTAACGAAAAAACCATATCTACCCCAAGAGACTCTTATTGTTTTTTTTATCTCTTGAGAATATGTATCTTCTTTTTGATCATAAATAGCATTTCCACCATCATAAATTTTGAGTTCACTCAACGGTTTGACTGTTTTTATAATCCTTACAACTTCATCCAGCTTTGTCCCAAATGGAATTTCTTTTAAAATTCCACTGCGTATTTCTTCTGTATCACGAGCCAAAGGATTCAAAAAAAACACAACAAGCGGTATTAAAGCAACCAATCCAAAAATCAAAATAATCTTTTTTATCATCGCTTCCTCACTTTCCAAAATAAACTTCCGGTACTGGTTTGTCCCATCCCGGGACATTATATGTCGGATTTTGAGCTAATGCTATATTACCAGCATTTATCAAGCTATGTGCAAAGGAATTAGAATTATACCCTGCTGAATATCTATTAGGAAAGAGGTCATAATCCAAACAGAAGTTTTTTGTTTTTTTCTATAAGTTGATTCAAGTTTAAATAAGTTAGCAATAGTAGCTGCATTAGTTGTATTTGAAGCAATCATTTCAACCTTGATATCTAACATGATATCTCTTTTACGGTCACGCCCACTTTCCAAATCCGCCCCCAAAAAGCTACTTTGTCTAGCTCCTAACGTACTATACTTTGTCATACTTCCGGGAATAGTTTGTTCCAAATTATAATTTTGATACAAGCTACTAATCGGATTGGCCATTATAATTACACTTGCATGATAATTACCAAGAGCTACTGCATGAATTCCGATATATACTATGTGTCCGTTTCCATATGTATAATCATAGTCATCAACATATGTCATTTTTACTCTGTCGTAAAACTCCGTTCTAATTATAGCTGCTTTTAAGTGTGCCAAAGTCTTTTTCCCTTTATCTTTCCCTGCTGTTTCGTATAAAAACGTAGCCTCATCAATAGCCATTTTAAAGTGTATAGCCGCTCCATCTTCTCCCTGTTTTAATAATTTTCCATGCACTATTGCATCTTCTTCTGTCCAATCCAACCCACTTGGGTCAACGTACATAACCGGGTTATTATTGCAATACGCATACCAGTTAAGTCTGTCACGAATGGGGTCTTCGGAGATGAATCTGCCTATTGTCGGGTCGTAGTAGCGTGCACGGAGGTAGATGAAGCCTGTTTCTTCGTCGTAGTATTCGCCACAGCAACGGAATGGGTTGTCACACTATGTACGGAGAATCAAGGGCGGTAGATTGCACCGCCCTTAAAATAATACCAAAAAAATGTACGTCCCTAAACGGCTCACGTCCCTAAATGGCTCACACCCTACCTAAAAAATCAAACACCTCTTTTTCCTGTTTTTTGAACAGCCATTTCCCGCTGAAAAGCAAAAATGCCATAGTGGCATACATGCACATAAAAAATGCCATTGCCCCTATTTTTGTAAAAACATCAGAAACTTTGCAGAGCATATTAATATTTCCGTATATCAGTGCAATAAGCATAACAAGCCAACATATCAGTCCCATACTTGGATATTTAAATTTCCCTGTTATTGCGGCTTTTCCGTTTGAATCTATGATTTTTCCATAAAATTTTCTTTGAAGAGGATGTTTCATAGTTTTTTTACTGTATGCTTTAAACTTTTCACCGTTTATTCTTACACTGATTCCATTGCTCATAAAATATTGTTCGTATGACTTTTCTTTGAGTTTCTGCACAAGTTCTCTTTTACTGCATTGAATTTCAAAATAGATTTTTTTCACATTAACACCTACCAGTTAAATATAATTTCTCCAAATGTTATTGTACCATGCATTTCCATTGGTAAAACGCTGGGACCTCCCGAAACCGAACCTCCACCAAAATCACCATTAACATCTGCTCCAACATATCCAACACTACCTCCAGCACTAAGACTCATCCCCTCCAAATCGAAAATTGTATCTGCCGATTTTGTTGTAAATTTCGAACCACTTATACCTGCATTTGGGGTTCCGCCCCCGCCACCAGCTATCAAAATTATACCCTCATTGCCGTTATCATCCCATACATAGTAACCTTGCAGCTCTATTCGTATTATAAAGGATATATATAAAGTTAAACCTATCCCTTTTGCCCACTCTCCACTCGGATCAACATACATTAATGGATTATTCACACAGTAATTATAGAGATTACTACTCTGTATAATAGGAATTATTGAGGGATTCTTGACTCCAAAAACTATGTTTTGCCAAGGCCATTTGGGGACGTACATTTTTTGGTACTGTCCTTATGTCGTTTGGCTTCAAATTCTTTGCAGTATTGTTTAAACTTTAACATTTTTTATGTTTTTAGTATAACATGTTTATTTGTTAAATGCAATGAGGAAGACAAGGGGCGGTTTTATTGTCTGCACTTGCGTTTTTTGGTATAAAGAAATAGAATGGTACAAAACACCAACCACATTGTAGGGGCGGGGTTCTACCCCGCCCGCAACCGGTGTGGCGTAATACCAAAACCAACGGGTGGAGCAGAGCCCCACCCCTACGTTTGAATGTATCGAAAGTTTTAAGACAAGTTGAATCCTCCGCATTTTTGAGGAGGATTATTTCTTTGCAAAGGCAAATGTTTGTGATATTATAAGATTACCACACAAACTTAATAGTATTAGGAACAGTGACAGTATGTGTTTTTATCTATTTTGGTAAAAATGCATGCTGAATTTTGGCATACTGTCGTGTTCCGAAATGAGTTTGTGTGGTAACAATCGAAGCATGCGTTTTTCGGCGCGACTTTGCCGCGCTTTTTTATTTGCAGGCTTCGTTTTGTGCAGAGAGTTCTCTGCGTTTTTGCAGGCACCGACCGGGAAACACCCACACGTTTCCGTGTGGGTGTTTTCTTTATAAATTTCGACAAAATATATTTTGAAATCTATTGACAAACGAATGCATATATGTTATATTGTATTTCACATTAGCAAACTCAAAGTTTATTTTTACGAAACTTTTTGAGGTGCAGATAAAGATGCATCAAAACCCACAGAAATTTGTGGGTTTTAAGTGCTTTTAACTGAGGTGAAGATATATGAATATCGACATAGGCGGACGAATAAAGCTCTTAAGACTTTATTACGGACTCACTCAGCAGGAACTTGCAGACAGGTGCGAGCTTTCAAAGGGATTTATCTCCCAGCTTGAATCAAATCAGACAGCGCCAAGTCTTGCAACTCTATCTGATATTTTTGATGCTTTAGGTACCTCATTTGAAGAATTTTTCGCACAGACGGGAAGCTCAAGTCCCGTGGTGTACAAGAGCGAGGATATGTGCGAAAAGGAAGACGATACGGGCAAGATGACATGGCTTGTATCAACGGCACAGAGAAATTCCATGGAGCCGATAATGTATGAAATACTTCCGGGGCAGGAAACTCCCGTGGATATGCCTCACGCAGGCGAAGAATTCGGCTATGTTCTCTCAGGCTCGATAGTGCTCAGGCTCGGTATGCAAACATCAAAGCTTCGCCGTGGCGATGCGTTCTATTTCAAGGCAGATAAGCAGCACAGTCTTAAGAATCGGGGCAAGTCCACGGCAACGGTTTTATGGGTGTCGTCACCTCCTAATTTTTAATTTATACTAAACTTTTGGTTTTTTGACAGGAGACACAGATATGGGGAATAATAAGAATCGCATTCTCGAGCTTTCGGGAATTTATAAAAATTTTGACGGACTCGGAATTTTAAACGGTATAGATTTATATATAAGAGAAAATGAGTTTCTTACCCTTCTCGGCTCTTCCGGTTGCGGTAAAACAACCCTTCTCCGTATTATAGGCGGATTTCTTCAGCCGGATGAAGGTAGTGTTTTTTATAAGGGCGAGTGCATAAATGATGTGCCACCTCACAAGCGAAATATCAACACGGTTTTCCAGAAGTATGCTCTTTTCCCGAAACTCACGGTAGGGCAGAACATCGCTTTCGGACCGAAGCTTAAAAAGTGGGATAAGAAGAAAATCCGTGAGAGCGTTGATGAGATGCTTCGTCTTGTAAACCTCGAAGGCTTCCGTGACCGTGATGTTACAACTCTTTCGGGCGGTCAGCAGCAGCGTGTTGCAGTTGCCCGTGCTCTTATCAATAAGCCCGATATTCTTCTTCTTGACGAGCCTCTCGGTGCACTCGATTTAAAGCTCCGCAAAGAGATGCAGATAGAGCTTAAACGCATTCAGCAGGAAAGCGGAATCACCTTTGTGTATGTAACTCACGACCAGGAAGAAGCTCTTACCATGTCTGATACCATTGTTGTTCTTGATGCGGGCAGAATCCAGCAGATAGGAACGCCTCAGGATATATATAATGAGCCGAAAAACGCATTCGTTGCAGACTTTATTGGTGATAGCAATATCCTTGCCGCAACAATGAAGCATGACCTCTGTGTCAACTTCCTCGGCTATGATTTTGAATGTATCGACCGCGATTTCGGCGAAAATGCACCTGTTGACGTTGTTCTTCGTCCTGAGGATATCATTCTCGGAGCTCCTTCTAAAAATGAAAACAAACCCTGCGGCGTTGTAACGTCCTCTATATTCAAGGGTGTACACTACGAAATGAGAATTGATGTTGACGGTGAGACGATAATCGCTCAGTCCACGGTAAACAGCGAGCCGGGCAAAACGGTTTCAATCGACATTATCCCCGAGAACATTCAGGTTATGCACAAATGCGAGCATTCTCCCGATGTGAAGAAAAAGAAAGCGGAAGAGAATGCTGAGTTTAAGTTGGAGGCCGCAAATTGAAAAAGACTATTTGTATGATACCGCTTTATGTATGGACTTTAGTTTTCATACTTGTCCCTCTTGCGATAGTCATATATTATGCTTTTATAAGTGATCCCCATGGCGATGCAAGCTTTTCACTTGACGGATTCCGTGATTTTTTCTCAAATCCTGTGTTTGCGGAGGTTCTTCTCCGAAGCCTTAAAATCGCCTTTATATCCACTCTTGTATGCATACTTTTAGGTTATCCTGCGGCATACTTTCTTGCAAGAAGCAAGTCGAGATTTAAGTTTGTAGTTATAATCCTTATGCTTCTTCCCATGTGGATAAATTTCCTTATAAGAACATATTCATGGCTTTCTCTTCTTGAAAAAACGGGACTTATAAGCACGTTGCTCACATATATGGGATTCGGACCGGTTGACTTTACGGGAACAGAATTTGCGGTTATCCTTGTTTCTGTATATGACTTCCTTCCTTTTATGATTATGCCCATATACATAACTCTCTTAAAGCTTGACCAGAGCCACCTTGATGCAGCGGCAGACCTTGGTGCAAACCCTGCAAAGGTATTTTTCAAGATAACACTTCCGTTCTCGGTGCCCGGAATACTTTCCGGTGTTGCAATGGTATTTGTTCCGAGTGTTACCACCTTTGCCATATCCCAAACGGTAGGTAACGGAAAGTTCCCACTCATCGGTGACCTTATTCAGGAACAGTATATGGTTGTAAGTAACTGGCAGTTCGGCGGTGCGATAAGCATTGTCACGATGGCTGTTGTACTTCTCCTTATGTATTTTATAAACCGTACCGACTCTGACGAAAACGGGGGAGGTATACTGCAATGAAAAAGTTTTTTAAATCCTCATATCTTGTGCTTATAATTCTTTTTCTCTATGCGCCCATTCTTGTGACTGCGGTATATTCCTTCAACAGCGCAAAATCACGTGGTGTATGGGAAGGCTTTACTTTTGACTGGTACAAGGAGCTTCTTGAACGCGATGATATTATAGAAGCTCTTTCGGTGACTATCGTCTGCGCCCTTATTGCGGCACTTGTTGCAACAATAATAGGCTCTATGGCGGCGTATGGTATCGGAAGCAAACAGAAAAAAGGCAATTCCTTTATCCTGTCGCTTGCATACATCCCTATGCTTAATGCGGATATAGTAACGGGTATTTCACTTATGCTTCTATTTACCATAGCAGGGCTGGAGCTCAGCTTTATGACTATGGTGCTTTCTCATATAACCTTCTGTATTCCATATGTCATTCTGTCGGTGTTACCGAAGGTGAGACAGCTCGATTGGAGTCTTTATGATGCGGCAAGAGATCTCGGCTGCACACCCACAAGGTCTTTCTGGAAGGTTATTTTCCCGGAGCTTCTGCCCGGAATACTAACAGGTTTTTTGCTTGCTCTCACAATGTCTCTTGATGATTTTATAATAAGTAATTTTACAACGGGTTCGGGGGCAAATAACCTTTCAACTCTTATTTACACGGCGAAGATGGGACTCAAACCGGAGTTCCGTGCTTTGTCAACAGTTATATTCGGTATTATATTTATAATACTTATAATTGTGAATGTGGTTGCTCTTAAAAAACAAAAAAATAATAAAAGGGGTAATGAAATATGAAAAAATTAAAGGGAATCCTTTTCTTTTCACTTGCTCTTATGATGATGATTGCACTTCTTCCCGGCTGCGGAAGCGGAGAAAAGGTTGTTGTATATAATTGGGGAGATTATATCGATCCGGATGTAATAGATATGTTTGAGGAAGAAACGGGAATAGAGGTTGTATACGAGATGTATGAAACAAACGAAGCTATGTATACAAAGCTTAAAAATTCCAACAACAACTACGACGTAATCATCCCTTCGGACTATATGATTGAGCGTCTTATAAAAGAGGGAGAGCTTGAAGAGATAAACTTCAAGAATGTTCCGAACTTTGAAGCAAATATTGATAAAGAATATAAAAATCCTGCATTTGACCCGGAAAATAAGTATTCAGTACCATACACATGGGGAACTCTCGGCATTCTTTACAACACAAAGAAGGTTAAAGAAACTCCCGACAGCTGGGGCGTGTTCTGGAATTCCAAGTATAAGGGCAGAATTATTATGATGAACAGCCAGCGTGATGCTATCGGAATGGCACTCAAATATATGGGTAAGAGCCTCAATGAAACCGACAGAGGAGCTCTTGATGCCGCAAAGAACAAGCTTATCGAAATGACTCCGCTTGCTTCCGGCTGGTATGTCGATGAAGTTAAAGACAAGATGATAGGCGGAGAGGCTGACCTTGCACTTGTATATGCCGGCGATGCAGTTTATTGCATAAGTCAGAATAAAGACCTTGCCTATGCAATCCCCAAGGAAGGAACAAACATTTTCTATGATTCCATGTGTATCCCCAAGGGTGCAAAGAACAAGGAAAATGCGGAAAAATTCATTGACTTCATGTGCCGACCGGACATTCAGGCAAAGAATGCGGAATATATCGGTTATTCTTCTCCCTCAACTCCTGCCCGTGAACTTATGGGCGATGCCGGCAAGGACCCCACAGCATATCCCGACATAACAAAGTATGACCTTGAGTTTTTCTCGGCACTTGATGACGGAACAAAGGAATACTACAATAAGATATGGACGGAGATAAGAAGCTCACGTTAAAAGAATAGAATAACAAAAACGTTGTAGGGGCGGGGTTCTACTCCGCCCACAGGACTACAACGTATTTTTGTATTAAAGGACCTTTTGGCAAATTGCCCAAAAAATATAAGGATAGCTATGTATAATAAGTATAAATCACCGTTGACTTTAGCGAAGTAAAGTGTTAAACTATTAAAGTGATTTATGAGATAAGGGAGTGGCAGTATGACTAATTTCCGTTCGGAATCTCTTGACAGACTTTTTGAAGCAATACTTCGACTTGAATCTGTTGACGAATGTTATAATTTTTTTGAAGATGTGTGCACCATAAATGAGGTGCAGGATATGGCACAGCGATTTGATGTGGCACTCCTCCTTGATGAGGGAAGAAATTATCAGTCGATCTCGAAGGAGGTCAACGTATCCACAGCTACAATCAGCCGTGTAAGTCGTTGTCTTAACTACGGAAGCGGAGGCTACCGTTCCGCAATAGAAAAACTCAAGGCTTCGGAGGAAAAGAAATGATTTTCGATGATAAGAATTTAAAAAGTGACGAGAAAGCAATATTTGCCCTTCGCTCAATTTACGGAAAATACGGATATTCAAGATATAAAATGAACAAGTTTGAGGAATATGACCTCTATGTGAGAAACAAGGATTTTCTTATTTCCGATAATGTCATAACCTTCACAGATACAAACGGAAAGCTTATGGCACTCAAACCCGACGTTACTCTTTCCATAATAAAAAACTGCACAGACGAAAAGGGAATTGTGCAGAAAATGTATTATGATGAAAACGTCTATCGTGTTTCAAAAGGAAGAGTGGGCTTTCGTGAAATAACCCAGGTAGGACTTGAATGTATAGGTGATATTGATGATTACAACGTGTCGGAGGTTTTAGTCCTTGCGGCAGAGAGCCTTATGACTATTTCCGATGAGTGGGTGCTTGATATCTCGCACCTCGGCATTCTTTCGGATGCTGTTGAAAAGCTTGATGTTGATCGTGAAACACAGCGTGAGATTATAAAGTGCGTTGGGGAGAAAAATCCCCACGAGCTTCGCCGTCTCTGCGGAGAAGGGGCAGGGGAGCTTCTTATAAAGCTTGTGACGACCTATGGTGATGCAAGAGAGGTTATAGAAAAGCTTAAGGGTCTCGATGTTTCGGAACAGTATATAAATGAGCTTGAAGGCGTGGTTTCAGCCTTTGAAATGTGCGGTCTTGCAAAGAAACTCCGCATAGATTTCTCTGTTGTGAGCGATATAAAATACTATAACGGTATATCCTTCAAGGGATTTATAAACGGAGTACCCGAAGCGGTTCTTTCCGGCGGAAGATATGATAACCTTATGAAGCGGATGGGAAAGAAGTCCGGTGCTATCGGCTTTGCGGTATATATTGACCTTCTTGAAGAAATCGAGAAGGAAAGCTCAAAGTATGATATTGACACTCTTCTTCTCTATGAAGAGGGAGAAGAACAGAAAAATATTTTCCACGCAACGGCAAGGCTTTCCGAGCGTGGTCACAGTGTTGTGGCACAACGTGCAAAACCTGAAAAACTCAGATATAAAAAGCTTATGAAATTAAAAGACGGTGAGGTGACGTGTCTTGAAGACAATGCTTAATATTGCTCTGCCCAAAGGCAGACTCGGTGAAAAAGTATATGGTATGTTTGAAAAGGCAGGATTCCCTTGCCCTTCAATTCACGAAAATAACCGCAAGCTCATATTTGAAAACGAAGCTCTCGGAGTGAGATATTTCTGGGTAAAACCCTCGGACGTTGCAATTTACGTTGAGCGAGGTGCTGCGGATATCGGAGTTGCGGGAAAGGATATTCTTCTTGAATATGCCCCGGATGTATATGAGCTTTTAGACCTTGATATTGGTAAGTGTCGTATGGCGGTTGCAGCACCAAAGGATTTCCGTGACGATCCGCAGAAAACCCTTAAAGTAGCAACAAAGTTTTCAAATATTGCTCTTGATTACTATAATTCAAAGGGCAGGGAGATAGACATTATCCACTTAAACGGATCTATTGAAATAGCTCCCATTCTCGGTCTTTCCGATGTTATTGTGGATATAGTAGAAACGGGAACAACTCTCAAGGAAAATAATCTTGAGGTGTTTGAGACTATCGTTCCCATAAGCGCAAGACTTATCGCAAATAAATCAAGCTTTATGTTCAAGGCAGAGCAGATTGAGAAGATAGTCCGTGAAACGGCGAAGATGACGGAGGAGAAAAAATGATTAAAATTCTCAAATACGGCGAAGTGGAAAACTCCGAAATTTTTGCAAGAGTTGAGGCTAAAGTTGATGTTGAAGGCATAGTTTCCGACATTATCGCAGATGTAAGAAAACGCGGCGATAAAGCTCTTTTTGAATACTGCGAGAAGTTTGACCGTGCAAAACTTACATCTCTTTCTGTTTCTGAAGAAGAGATTCAGGAGGCTTTTGAGAGTGTTTCTCCGAAGTTTCTTGAAATACTTGAAAAAGCGGCATCAAATATCCGCAAATTCCATTCCCGTCAGGTGCGAAACAGCTTTATAATAAACGATGAAGACGGAATTGTTGTAGGGCAGAAAATAATCCCCGTTGATCGGGCAGGACTTTATGTTCCGGGCGGTACTGCGGCATATCCGTCAACTGTTCTTATGGATTCAATCCCTGCGGTTATCGCAGGTGTCCGTGAGGTTGTTATGGTAACACCTCCCGGTCCCGACGGAAAGATTAACCCCGTTATCCTTGCGGCGGCAAAGATTGCAGGGGTGAAGAGAATCTTCAAGCTCGGCGGAGCTCAGGCGATTGCCGCCCTTGCATACGGTACTGAAAGTGTACCTAAAGTAGATAAGATAGTAGGCCCCGGAAATGCTTTTGTTGCAGAGGCAAAGAAACAGGTTTTCGGAACTGTTTCCATTGATATGATTGCAGGACCCAGCGAGATTCTTGTTGTTGCAGACAAAACTGCAAACCCTGCCCATCTTGCGGCAGACCTTCTCTCTCAGGCAGAGCACGACAAGATGGCAAGTGCTGTTCTTGTATGCGATTCCATTGATCTTGCAAATAAGGTATCGGAAGAGCTTGAACGTCAGATTCCTCTTCTTCCCAGAAGCGAGATTGCAAGAGAATCTATTGATATGAACGGAAAGATTATAGTTGCAGAAAACCTTTCTGCTGCAATCGAGATTTCAAACGAGCTTGCTCCCGAGCATCTTGAGCTTTCGGTGGATAACCCCTTTGATTATCTCGATAAAATTCGCCATGCAGGCTCAATCTTTATGGGAAAGAACTGTCCCGAGGCGTTGGGCGATTATTTTGCAGGACCTAACCACACGCTTCCCACAAGTGGTGCGGCAAAGTTCTCAAGCCCCCTTTCCGTGGATGACTTTATAAAGAAATCTCAATATACATACTACACAAAAGAGGCACTTTCCCGTGTTGCGGAGGATATTGCATACTTTGCGGAAGCAGAAGGCCTTTCTGCCCACGCAAGAAGTGCTCTTATAAGATTAGAGGAAGAAAAATGAGCAGATTTTTCAGCGAAAAGTATTCGGCTCTCACCCCATACACACCGGGTGAACAGCCTCAGGATATGAAGTATATAAAACTCAATACAAATGAATCCCCCTATCCGCCATCATCAAAGGCACTTTCCCGTGCAAGTGAAGCTTCGGCAAGGATGCACCTTTATCCCGACCCCGAGTGTCGCACTCTCACGGAGAAGATTGCAGAGCTTTGCGGTCTTTCGTTTCCGCAGGTGCTTGTTACAAACGGCTCGGATGAGATACTCAACTTTGCTTTTATGGCATTCTGCGATGAAAAGCACCCTGCATATTTCCCCGATATAAGCTATGGCTTCTATTCGGTCTTTGCAGAGCTTAATGGTGTGCCATATAAAGAAATTCCTCTCTGTGAGGACTTCACAATAAACCTCGATGACTATAAAAATCTTGAGGGTACAATCTTTGTTGCAAACCCCAATGCACCCACGGGAATTGCACTCACTCTTTCTGAAATAGAGAAGCTTATTTTGCAAAATCCCAAGAGCGTTGTGGTTATTGATGAAGCTTATGTTGACTTCGGTACGGAAAGTGCTTTGTCACTTATAGATAAGTACGACAACCTCCTTGTTACACAGACATTTTCAAAGTCACGTTCAATGGCAGGTGCAAGACTGGGATTTGGTGCAGGTAACCGTGAGCTTATACAAGACCTCAACACCATAAAGTATTCCACAAACCCCTATAACATCAATACGATGACTATGGCAGCAGGAATAGGAGTCCTTGAGGATGCGGAATATACGGAGAAAAATTGTAAAGCGGTAATGAAGGCAAGGGGATATACCGTAAAAGAGCTTTCAAAGCTCGGTTTTTCAATGACGGATTCAAAGGCTAACTTCATTTTTGCAAAGCATAGTTCCGTAGGTGGCGAAAAGCTTTACCGTGAGCTTAAAAGCCGCGGAATCCTTGTCCGTCACTTCAACAAACCCCGTCTTTGCGAGCATCTTCGCATAACAATTGGCACAGAGGAACAGATGCAAGCCCTTGTAAACACACTTTCTGATATATTGGAGGGAAGATAAATAATGAGAGTTTCGGAAATTAGCAGAAAAACTGCAGAAACCGATATCCGCTTAAAGCTTTGCCTTGACGGTACGGGCAAGAGCCAAATCGCCACAGGCTGCGGTTTTCTTGACCATATGCTCACTCTTATTTCTCGCCACGCAAGATTTGACCTTGAGGTTTTCTGCGAGGGCGACACATACGTTGACTACCACCACACCGCAGAGGATATAGGTATTGCACTCGGTACTGCCTTTAATGAGGCGATTGGTGATAAGCGTGGAATCTGCCGCTACGGCAATATGCTTCTTCCTATGGATGAAAGCCTTATTCTCTCGGCTGTTGATATTTCCGGCAGAGCACATCTTGAATACAATCTCACACTTCCTCAGGTAAAGGTGGGGGATTTTGACACAGAGCTTGTTGAAGAATTCTTCCTCGGTTTTGTAAGAGAGGCAAAGATTACTCTCCATATAAAGATGCTTGACGGCAAGAATACTCACCACATCATTGAAGGTGCGTTCAAGTCTGTTGCAAGAAGCTTACGTCAGGCTGTTGCAAAGGATAAGGATGCAGAAAATGAAATCCCGTCCACGAAGGGAGTGCTTTGATGATTGTTATAGTAGATTACGGCGTGGGAAATCTCTTTTCCCTTCAAAGCTCGTTTGGTGCAATCGGAAAGGATGTCCGTGTTACAAGTGATGCCGATGAGATAAGAAATGCCGAGAAGATAATCCTTCCCGGAGTGGGTGCATTTGAAGATGCGGCAAAAAAGCTTCGGGAAAGCGGTCTCGGTGAGGTTGTTACCCAAGAAGCAAAAAAAGGAAAACCCATCCTCGGAATATGCCTCGGTATGCAGCTTCTCTTTGATAAGAGTCTTGAATATGGTGAACATAAAGGCCTCGGTCTTATCCCCGGAGTTGTAAAACCTATTTCCGATGTAATTCCAAAGGAGCTTAAAATTCCTCATATGGGCTGGAATCCTCTTATCTTCAAGGGTGAGAAGCATCCGCTGTTTAAGTATATAAACGAGGGCGACCACGTTTATTTTGTTCATTCCTATTATGCGGCTGACTGTGAGGAAAGCGTTATTGCAGAATCGGAATACGGAGCTTATCTCACGGCAGCTGTTGCGAAGGACAATGTCTGCGGCTGTCAGTTTCATCCCGAAAAAAGCGGCGATGTGGGACTTGCAATCCTCCGTGCATTCTGTGAAGGGGAGGGAATATAAATGCTTATTTTTCCTGCAGTTGATTTGTTTGAAGGAAAGGCAGTAAGGCTTTTTAAAGGCGACTATAACCGAATGACGGTATATAGCGAGAATCCTCCCGAAATCGCTCTTGATTTCAAATCATCGGGGGCGGAATGGATTCATCTTGTTGACCTTGAAGGTGCAAAGAGTGGTGAAACTCCGAACCTCAATACCATATATGCAATCAAGGCGGCAACCGGTCTTAAATGCGAGGTGGGCGGAGGAATCCGTTCTCTTGAAGTGATTGAAAAATATGTCTCGGCAGGTCTTGACCGTGTGATTCTCGGCACAGCGGCAGTTACGGATGAAGAATTTTTAAAAGCCGCTGCCGATAAATACGGTGATAAAATCGCCGTGGGCGTGGATATAAAGGACGGCTTCGCCGCAATCCGTGGCTGGACGGAAAAAAGTGCACTCACAGCAGATGATATGTGTCGTAAGATGCAGAATTTCGGTATCGGAACTCTCATCTGCACCGACATTTCAAAAGACGGTGCAATGGTGGGCACAAATGTGGAGCTTTACCGTGAGCTTTCGGAAAAGTACAGCCTTGACATAATTGCCTCCGGCGGTGTTTCTTCAATAGAGGATGTAAAACATCTTCGTGCACTTGACCTTTACGGTGCGATAGTGGGAAAAGCATATTATACCGGTGCAATTAACTTAAAGGAAGCAATCGAGGTGGCAAAATGATAACGAAAAGAATAATTCCCTGCCTCGATGTAAAGGACGGCAGAGTTGTAAAAGGTGTGAACTTCAAGGACTTAAACGATGTTTCAAGTCCTGTTGAGCTTGCAAAGTATTACAGCGCAAACGGTGCGGATGAGCTTGTTTTTTATGATATAACGGCTTCTGCGGAGGGAAGAGCACTTTTTACTGATATTCTCCGTGAGACGGCAAAGAGTGTGTTTATCCCCCTGACCGTTGGTGGCGGCATCAACACAACCGCCGATTTTGACAGAGTTTTGAAGTGCGGTGCCGATAAGGTTTCCGTAAATTCCGGTGCAATAAGAAACCCCAACCTCATTTACGAGGCTGCAAAGCTTTACGGAGACCAATGCGTTGTCCTTTCTGCCGATGTGAAGCGTGTGGACGGAGAGTTTCGGGTGTTTGCAAAGGGCGGACGTGAAGATACCGGTATGGAAGCCATCAGCTGGATTAAAAGATGCGTTGATATGGGCGCAGGTGAAGTTGTGCTCAATTCCATCGACACAGACGGCGTAAAGGGTGGTTTTGACATTGAGATGCTTGAAGCTGTCTGCAATGTTGTGTCCGTTCCCGTCATTGCCTCCGGCGGTGCAGGCAAAATATCGGACTTCATAGAGCTTTTCAATACCTTGCCGAAGGTTGATGCAGGTCTTGCGGCTTCGATCTTCCATTTCGGTGAGGTCGCGATAAATGATTTGAAGCTTGAAATGAAGAAATGCGGAATTCCGTCACGAATATAGAAAGGAAGATAAAAATGCTTAATATAGATGAACTTAAATTTGATGAAAAGGGTCTTATCCCTGCAATAGTTCAGGATGCCATCAGCGGAAAGGTTCTCACTCTTGCATATATGAACCGTGAAAGCCTTGAAATCTCAATGGAGAAAGGTCTTACCTGCTTCTGGAGCCGTTCAAGGAAGGAACTCTGGCTCAAGGGCGAGACAAGCGGCAACTATCAGCATATAGTATCTATCACCGCAGATTGCGACAACGATGCTCTTGTGGTAAAAGTAAAGCCCGACGGCCCTGCCTGCCATCTGGGAACCGAGTCCTGCTTTGAAAAGAAAGTGTGGCAGAGCGAGGAAATCGGAGAGTTTTCTCTTGATAATCTTATGGATATGCTTGAGGGAAGAAAACGCGACCTTCCCGAAGGCTCATACACCACATACCTTTTCAATAAGGGTCTTGATAAAATTCTTAAAAAGGTCGGCGAGGAGAGCACGGAAGTTATCATCGCCGCAAAGGCAGAGGATAAGGCAGAAACCATTTATGAGATTGCAGACCTTGCATATCATGTAATGGTACTTATGGTGGAAAACGGAATCTCTCTCAAGGAAGTAAGAGAGGAGCTTGCATCACGCCACGTTATTGACCACAAGGTAAAGCAGGAGAAAATGACGAAATGATATACAGCGACCTTCATACCCATACAACCTATTGCGACGGCAAAAGCACCGTCCGTGAAATGGTGGAAAGTGCCATTGAAAAGGGAATTGCACATCTCGGCTTTTCCGAGCATTGTCCCATGACTGTTGATTCCGAATATTATCTTGATTCGGAAAAGACAATCCTTTATCATAGGGATATTGCGGAAATGCAGGATGAATACAGTGACAAGATAAAGATATTCTGCGGAATTGAGCAGGATTATTACAGTCATGTCCCGGCTTCGGGCTTTGACTATATTATCGGCTCCGTTCATTATCTCAAGCGGGGAAAGTTCTATTCCGTTGACCACAACGAAGAAACCTTTTTAAATAGCGTTAAGGAAGGTTTTGACGGAGATGTTTATGCTTTTGCTGAGGAATACTTCTCTCTTGTGGGCGATGTCGTTGAAAAAACAGGTGCGGATATAATCGGACATTTTGACCTTGTTTCAAAGTTCAACGAGGGAGATTGCATTTTCGACACAAGACATCCCCGGTATGTTGCGGCATATATGCGTGCAATAGAGAAGCTTATAAAAACGAAAAAGCCCTTTGAAATAAATACGGGAGCAATATCAAGGGGATATAGAAAAACCCCATATCCTCACGATGACATGATAAGAGAAATCGCATCCCGTGGCGGCAAATTCATTCTCACAAGCGATAGCCACAGCAAGGATACGCTGGGCTTTGAGTTTGAAAAATGGCATAAATATGTGAAAGAAATCGGTGCAGAAATCATCGGTTCGATTTTTTAATAAATTTTTAATGTAAGAAAGTGTGATTTTTAACTTTACATTGGAAAAGTGATGTGTTATAATAATGCCATATGAAAACAGGAGGTACATAAAATGAAAAGAATTTTAGCTCTTATTCTCGCAACACTTATGTTCACTTGTCTTTTCGCAGGCTGCGGAAGCGAAGAGGATATTGACGGCAAAGTAGATGAAATCAATTCTGATGTGTGGAGTGCACAGGAAGAAGGAAAGCTTACCATTGGTATGACTCTCTATAAGCCTATGAACTATAAGGACGATGAAGGCAATCTCACAGGCTTTGAAACTGCGTTTGCAAAGCTCGTTTGCCGTGAACTCAATGTTGAACCCGAATTCGTTGAGATTGAATGGGATTCAATGGGAATCAACCTCACCGCTTCAGCACCTATCGGAGGTCAGTCTTCAGAAGAACTTGATGCAACAGAAATCAGAGTTGATTGTGTTTGGAACGGTCAGCCGGTCCTTGATGGAAGCGTAAAGGATGTTGTTTTCTCAGTTCCTTATCTTCAGGATTCACAGGTTCTTGTTGTAAGCAAGGCTGATAAGGAAATTTTTGAAGCAGCATATAATAACGAGTTTATATTCAAAACCTTCTACACTCAGGGCGGAAGCGTTGCTTCAAGTGTTGTAAAGGAAGATGAGTTCTTCGGAAAAGACACAATGCCCATGGATACTCTCACTATGCACGAGGCACTCGTTGAAGTAAGCAATGCTGCAAAGGAAGAGGAAGAAGATAAAGCGGAAATTGCTGCCGACAACGCAAAGGCATTGGAAGAAGCAAAGGCTGAGGGAACAGAGGCAGAGTTTGTGCCGGAAGTATTTGAAAAGAGCGATTTGCCAATTGCAGTTGTAAGCAAGGCTATGGCTCGTGAATATGTAGGCGAAGGCAAAGAATTCTCTGATCTTGCAATCATAGAGGGAAAAGAGTTTGCTCCTTCTGAAATCAGAGTTGCATTCCGTCAGAACAGCGACCTTAAGGATGCTGTAAATGCGGCTATCACAAAGCTTATGACACCTGCAGAAGGTGAAACAGAAAGCGAATTTGATAAACTCGTAAAGAAGTATGGTCTTGAGGATATGATTATTCCGAAGGCTGAATAATTGTGTTTGCAAACAAAAGCATCGAATTTTTTCGATGCTTTTTTGCATACTCACACAAAAAATAAAACTTTTTGATTTTTCACTTTACAATGATAAAGTGATGTGGTATACTAATGAAGCTTAAGTAAGCACATTATAAATTTTGGGAGGTCATCAAAATGAAAAGAATTTTAGCACTCATTCTCGCAACGCTTATGGTCACATGTCTCTTTGCAGGTTGCTCCAAGGAAGACAACAGCGACGATCTGAAGTATGTAAAAGACAAAGGCACAATGGTAGTCGGTATCACTCTCTTTGCTCCGATGAACTATAAGGATGCAAACGGCGATCTCATCGGTTTTGAAACAGAGTTCGCAAAAGCGGTTTGCGAAAAGCTCGGTGTAAAGGCAGAGTTTAAAGAAATCAACTGGGATTCCAAGGAAGTTGACCTTAGCTCAAAGAATATCGACTGCATCTGGAATGGTATGACAATCACAGAAGAACGCAAGGCAAATATGTCAATCTCTGTTCCTTATATGAAGAACAAGCAGGTTATGGTTGTTAAGAAGGAAAATGCCGAAAAGTATGCACAGAGTGTTGAGGGCGCAAAGATTTCCGCCGAAGCAGGTTCTGCAGGTGAAGACCTTGCCAATACAGACGAATTCCTCAAAAAGGGCGAATACCTTTCTGCTGATTCCATGGCAACAGCTCTCACAAATGTTCATGCCGGAAATGCAGATGTTGCAGTTGTTGACTATGTAACGTCTATTGGCTCAATCGGCGAAGGCACAGACTTTGCAGATCTCGTTGTCGTTGCAGGCAAAGAGTTCTCACCGGAGGAATATGGTATTGCATTCCGCAAGGGAAGCAATATGACAGAAGAAGTAAATAAGATTATCGCAGAGCTTATGGCGGACGGCACTATGGACAAAATTGCCGCAAAGTATAAGCTTACAGAGCAGTTAATAAAAGGATAAAGGTGGATTAACCAATGGGAATAAATCCGACAGCCGGACAGATTTTCAAGGCTCTGCTCGAAGGGTTTTGGGTAAACCTTGAAGTGTTTGCTGTAACGCTTGCTTTGGCAATACCTTTGGGTTTTATAATCTCCTTCGGTTCAATGTCAAAGTTTCGTCCGCTTCGGTGTTGGGACAAATCGGATTCGCAGATATTGAGAATTATCTCGAAATTCGCCCCGATAAAATTGGTAACACGTACATTTGTTTGGATCATCAGGGGTACTCCCCTGATGCTCCAACTTTTTGTTGTTTACTATGGTCCGGGATTGTTGTTCCAAACACCGTTCCGTTCTCCGATGACAGCGGTACTCATAGCGTTTGTTATAAACTATGCAGCATATTTTTCAGAAATATTCCGCGGTGGAATAGAAGGAATATCCAAAGGTCAGTATGAAGCCTGTCAGGTTCTCGGAATGACTAAAAGTCAGACTTTCTTCAAGGTTGTGCTTATGCAGGTTGTAAAGAGAACAATCCCACCAATGAGCAATGAGATAATCACGCTTGTTAAGGATACATCACTTGCAAGAGTGGTAAGCGGTGTTACGGAAATACTGCACGGGGCATACAACTATACAAGAATGGGACTTATCTGGCCGCTTTTCTCAACAGGACTTTTCTTCCTTGCATTCAACGGAATACTCACACTTCTCTTCGGTTACATAGAAAAGAAACTTGATTATTATAAAGGATAGATAAGCTATGGCTATATTGAAAGTAGATAATCTATACAAAAGCTTCGGAAAAACCGAAGTGCTTCGCGGAGTTTCCTTTTCTATGGAGGAGGGAGAGGTTCTCTCTATAATCGGAGCTTCGGGAAGCGGAAAAACAACCCTTCTCCGTTGCATAAATGCCCTTGAAACGGCTACAAGCGGAAAGATTACAATAGGTCAGGAAACATTCTTTGACTCGAGCAATCCAAATCTTCGCACAAAGGCATCCGACCGCCGTTGGCAGCTTTCCTGCGGTCTTGTTTTCCAGTCTTATAATCTCTTTCCGCAGTATACTGCACTTGAAAATGTTATGCTTGCACCAAAGCTTCTCGCAAAGGAAAGAGAAGATTTTAAAGAAAATAAAAAAGAGATTTTGGAAGAAATTTATGAGCATGCAGTCGCACTTCTTGAACGTGTGGGACTTTCTGACAGATTAAATAACTATCCCTGTGAATTGTCGGGCGGTCAGCAACAGCGTGTTGCAATAGCAAGGGCTCTGGCACTTTCTCCGAAGATACTTTTCTTTGATGAGCCAACGAGTGCGCTTGATCCATTGCTTACCCAGGAAGTTCTGAAGGTTATCCGCGAGCTTGCAAAGTCAAAAACAACGATGGTAATAGTCACCCATGAAATGAAATTTGCCCGTGATGTCTCCGACCGTATAATATATATGGAAGATGGCGTTATTGAGGCGGATATTCCCGCATCGGAGCTTTCGGAAAATACAAATAGTAAAAAGCTTCGTGCATTTCTTGGAAATATAGAAGGCTGACGGAACAATAATATAATGTTAGCAGATGGAGTGTAAAATGAATTTGGACAAATTCTTTTCACGCAGCGGAGAGTATGCTTCGTATCAGATGTTTTCCTTTGAACACGCTATCCTGGTATTGTTCTCGGCTGTTGTTGTTTTCTTTTTATTTTATAAAAGTAAAAACTGCATAGAAAAAGACAATGTTACAGCTGTAATTAAAAGATGCACCATTATTATGTGGTGTATGGAAATTGTGAAGATAGTGTTCAATATTTCGAATGGAAATGTTGAAAATATCAATACATACGTTCCTCTTTATTACTGTTCGATACCTTTGTATTGTGGACTTGGTTCTGCATATACAAAAGGAAAATTCAAGCACCTGTGTGATGTTTTTCTGATTGTAGGAGGTATTACCGGAGGTATTGCATATATCATTTTCCCCACAACAACGGCAGGGGGATATCCGACGATACATATGATAACTATGCAAAGCTTCATACACCATTCAATTATGGTGTATCTCAGCTTCTTACTCATAAAAACTAACTATGTTGAATTGAATATGAGAGATATAAAGTATTATTCCATAGTGGTAATCACAGCATCAATTATTGCGCTTGTTGTAAATTCGGTTTTTTCTTCAAATCTTATGTTTGTATCGGATTATTTTTCGGGAACAGCAACAGAAATACTATATAGGCTGTGTCCTGAAATGTATTCGGTTATGATTACATTGATCCAAGCGTTCCCACCATATTTTATCGTTTATGGTTGCGTGAAAATTTATAATGCACATAAAAAAGAACTTGTAAAAGAATCCTGAGGGAAATACCCTCAGGATTCTTTTCAGCGTGTCGAAAAACTTTCGACACGCTGGGAGGCTGTCCAAAAAGGTGTGAGATTTTCCGAATGGAACCCGAAGGTGTATGTTGATACATCGAGAGGTGACACTTCGGGAAAAACAAGCGAAAAAGTCCTTGAAACT
>JAFSEA010000017.1 GCA_017435965.1 Oscillospiraceae bacterium | reverse complement strand
CAGATGAAACGCTATTTGAAGCGTTCTAATAATATTCCTATGGCTGTTCTCGGATGGAAATCTCCCATCCAAAAACGTCGTGAAATTCAATTTTATTTCTAACTTATTTCTTCAGTCTCACATCATTGACTAATTTACAAAGTTATGTATAAAAACCCCCACACTGCGGCAAAATACGCATCGTGAGGTGATTTTTTGTGAATATGTCAAAAAAAGAATACGCCGAGTATGTGAAAAATAACGAGCCTTCTTCTCCCCACCTTAAAAACTTCATAAAAGCATATATAATCGGTGGTGCAATCTGCGTCCTCGGTCAATGGCTTTTAAATATGTATATGAATCTTAATCTCGGAAAGGATAATGCCGCCGCCATAACCTCCGTAACCCTCATCGCACTCTCTGCACTCTTCACGGGGCTCGGGCTTTACGGAAAGCTTGCAAAGGAAGCCGGTGCAGGAACACTTGTACCCATAACGGGCTTTGCCAATGCGATAGTCTCCGAAGCTCTTGAATTCAAAAGCGAAGGCTACATTCTCGGTCTCTGTGCAAATATGTTCAAGCTTGCAGGTCCCGTGCTCGTTATAGGCATCTCTGCGAGCGTTTTATATGGATTTATTTATTGGCTGATGCAGATGCTTTAGCATCATATAACATATCATAAACTTCCGCTATTCTGCGTGCTCGCTTCCCTGCCTCTGCTATAAAAGCTTCAACAGAAAGCTTTTCATAGATAAGGTCTTGTGGAGCTTTTGAGGTGGATACCTTCTTAAGTTCAAAATTCAATATATCCTGCCGTCTCGCCGCACACAGCTTTTTGAGTGCCATTTCCCAATCAATCGTGCCATCATAAGGGAGAAGATGCAAGTCATCATTTCCCGTTGGTATTCCTTCGGGGCTTCGTGTGCCGAAATTGTCGTTTAAGTGCATCATTATGAGACGGTCTCCGAAGCAGTTTAAAAAGTCAAGCCTGTGAGGATAACAATGCTCGTGCCCCGAATCCCAGCAATAACCCACATACCTGCAACCGAGATATCTCTTCATAAGGGCATTCAGAAATTCTTCGCCCTCCAGGTTTTCAAAAGCAATCGCAACACCACGCAATTCTGCGTGGTGAACTATTTTGTCAAAGTTGCAAAAGTTCAGTTCATCCTCGTTGAAATTATAGTCAAATCCATTCCAGCCATGCATAACAAGTATGGGAACTTCAAATCGTGCACAGTCGTCGATACTTCGGAAAATGTTCTCAAAAACGCCCCGTGACTGCCCGTTAAGCTCGGACCACAGGGAATATACTCCTTTATGAGGGGCGTGAACCGATTGAATTTTCAAGGAAAGTGCTTTCGCAGATGCCGACAAAGCCGTCAGATCAAGCTCCGGTGACCACACGGGAGAGACCGTATCAAAACCGTGTTTTTTAAGAAGCGGAAGTATCTCCGAAACCGGAACAGGATATTCATTTTGTAAAGAGAAGCCAATGCGTGGCATTATAAAAAGCCTCCTCGGAATGATTTGTATAATTGAATTTCGTCTGTTCACGTAATTATACCATAAAACAAATTTATTTTGAATATGAATATTTAAAGTTTTATGGCAAAAAATAATTGCCGTAAGAGGTGTTTTATTATGAATGGAAAAGAAACTATATATTTTAAAAACCACCCGAAAATCCTCGGTGCAGGCTCAATCGTCGGCAAGTATGAAAGCGACGGTCCTTTGGCTGAATACTTTGATAAATGCATCGAAGACGGTCGCAATGGCGAAGACACCTGGGAACAGGCGGAAAGCAAGTTCCACAACATCGCTCTCGGATTTGCGCTCGGAAAAGCAAATCTCGGAATGAGTGACCTTCAATGCATACTCTCGGGAGACCTTCTCAATCAATGCGTTGCATCAAGCTTTGCCTGGCGTGATATGGGCGTTCCCTTCCTCGGTCTTTACGGTGCCTGCTCAACCTTTGCCGAAGGACTCACCATCGCCTCAATGCTTGTGGACTCAGACCATCTTGACAATGCCGCTGTAAGTGTTTCCTCACACTTTTGCACCGCAGAAAGGCAGTATCGAAATCCGCTTGCCTACGGTTCACAGAGACCTCCCACGGCGCAACGCACCGTCACCGGTGCAGGTAGTGTTATTGTAGCGAAAGGATGCGAAAAGCATCCCCAAACTGTATGTGCAACCCTCGGTGCTGTTGTTGATTCAGGCATAAACGATGCAAATAATATGGGGGCGGCCATGGCACCTGCGGCATATGAAACACTTAAAAAGCATTTCGAGAATACAAATGCAAAACCTTCGGATTTTGACCTTATCGCAACGGGTGATCTTGGCGAGGTGGGAAGAAAAATCCTGATTGAGTTTTTTTCACGTGACGGTGTGGAGCTTGGAGATAACTACATCGACTGCGGATGCGAAATGTTTGATATCCACCGTCAGGACGTACATTCCGGTGCATCGGGCTGTGCTTGTCTTGCAACAGTCTTTTCGGGATATATTATGAGTGGGCTTCTCTCAAAAAAATGGAATCGCATACTGATAGCAGGCACAGGCTCACTTCAGTCTCCCCTCACCATTCAGCAAAAGGAAACAATCCCCGGTGTGTGCCACGCCGTGGAAATAATTTCGGGAGAATGAGTTTATGGACTTTTTAAACGCATTTATAGTAGGTGGGGCACTTTGCGGCATTGGTCAGATTCTCATTGACCGTACAAAGCTCACTCCTGCAAGAATTCTCACGGGTTATGTGGTAGCAGGTGTTATCCTCTCCGCCTTCAATCTCTACGCACCACTTGCAGACTATGGCGGTGCAGGTGCAACTGTTCCCCTCACGGGCTTTGGTCATCTTCTTGCGAAAGGCGTAAAGAAGGCCGTTGATGCCGAAGGCTTTGTGGGCATTTTCAAAGGCGGTGTCACGGCGGCAGCCGCAGGAATATGCGCCTCCGTTTTCTTCGGACTCCTCGCCGCATTGATATTCAAAACAAAGGAAAAATAGAAAACTTGTCCTCTTATTTGAAAAAACAGTTGACATTTGCTCCAAAATATGGTATCCTATTATGGCACTAAAGAGTGCATGGTCGCGTGACACCTGCCGCTGTGGTGGAATCGGCAGACACAAAGGACTTAAAATCCTTCGATAGAAATATCGTACCGGTTCAAGTCCGGTCAGCGGCACCATATATATCGCGGAGTGGAGCAACCCGGTAGCTCGTCGGGCTCATAACCCGAAGGTTGTAGGTTCAAATCCTGCCTCCGCAACCAT
>JAFSEA010000016.1 GCA_017435965.1 Oscillospiraceae bacterium | reverse complement strand
ATTAGTCATAGTAAGGAAGTATGAACCAAGAATCATGTCCTGAGAAGGTACAGTAACCGCACGACCATCCGCGGGCTTCAAAAGGTTGTTCGCAGAAAGCATGAGGAATCTCGCCTCAGCCTGCGCCTCTGCTGAAAGCGGCACGTGAACAGGCATCTGGTCACCGTCGAAGTCAGCGTTAAACGCAGTACATACCAGAGGATGAAGTTTAATAGCTCTACCCTCTACAAGTACAGGTTCAAACGCCTGAATAGAAAGTCTATGAAGTGTAGGTGCACGGTTAAGGAGAACAGGGTGTTCTCTAATAACATTTTCAAGTGCATCCCAAACTTCAGGATACACCTTGTCAACCTTCTTCTTAGCCTCCTTGATATTCGCTGCCTTTTGAGTTTCTACAAGGCGCTTCATTACAAAAGGCTTAAAGAGTTCAAGTGCCATCTCTTTAGGAAGACCGCACTGGAATATCTTAAGATCAGGACCTACAACGATAACAGAACGTCCTGAATAGTCAACACGTTTACCGAGAAGGTTCTGGCGGAAACGTCCTTGCTTACCGCGAAGCATCTCAGAAAGAGACTTAAGCGCACGATTGGAAGGACCGGTAACCGGCTTGCCGCGGCGACCATTATCAATAAGTGCGTCAACAGCTTCCTGAAGCATACGCTTCTCGTTGCGGACGATGATATCCGGTGCATGGAGAGAAAGAAGTCTCTTCAAACGGTTATTTCTGTTGATAACACGACGGTAGAGATCATTGAGGTCACTTGTTGCAAAGCGGCCGCCATCGAGCTGAACCATCGGGCGGATTTCCGGCGGAATTACCGGAAGAATTGTGAGAACCATCCACTCCGGACGATTGCCGGATGCGCGGAATGCCTCAACAACTTCAAGACGCTTGATTATGCGAAGCTTCTTCTGACCTGTGGACTCTGCAAGCTCCTTATGGAGTTCTTCGCTGAGCTTATCAAGGTCGAGCTCTTCAAGGAGTTCACGGATGACTTCCGCACCCATTCCTGCCTTGAAGTCGTCTTCATACTTAAGACGGAAATCGCGATATTCCTTTTCGCTGAGCACCTGCTTTTTCTCAAGAGGTGTATCGCCGGGATCTGTTACTATATATGAAGCAAAGTATAATACTTTTTCAAGAACACGGGGGGAAATATCGAGGATAAGTCCCATACGTGAGGGAATTCCCTTGAAGTACCAGATGTGGGATACGGGAGTTGCAAGGTCGATATGACCCATACGCTCACGACGTACCTTTGCCTTTGTGACTTCAACGCCGCAACGGTCACATATCTTGCCCTTATATCTTATCTTCTTGTACTTTCCGCAATGACATTCCCAGTCCTTCATCGGACCAAAGATTTTTTCGCAGAACAAACCGTCTCTTTCCGGCTTCAAGGTTCTGTAGTTTATGGTTTCGGGCTTTGTTACCTCACCGAATGACCATTCGCTGATCATTTCAGGCGATGCAAGACCGATTTTGATTGCCTCAAAAGTCTGATAACTCATAACCTTTTACCTCCTTAAAATTCGTCCGAATCTGCGAAAAATCCGGCATCATCATCTTCAAATTCGTCTGCAACTCCGAAAAGTCCGTCATCGCTGTCATCACCGAATTCATTATCTTCATCTTCAACAACGTATCCAGCCTCTTCGATGTCGCCGTCCATGACATAGGACTCATCATCCTGGGCGAACTTTACGAAATTATCATCATCGTCATCCTCGGTAAGCTCGATTTCTTCCATATTCTTATCGAGAACACGAACATCAAGACAGAGAGACTGAAGTTCCTTAACGAGAACCTTAAAGGACTCGGGTATTCCCGGATGAGGAACATTTCTGCCCTTTACAATTGCCTCATAGGTCTTAACACGTCCTACGATATCGTCGGACTTGACGGTGAGGATTTCCTGGAGAGTGTATGCAGCACCGTAAGCTTCAAGTGCCCAGACTTCCATTTCTCCGAAACGCTGACCGCCGAACTGTGCCTTACCACCGAGAGGCTGCTGTGTGACGAGAGAGTACGGACCTGTTGAACGTGCGTGAATCTTATCATCAACAAGGTGGTGGAGCTTCAAGAAGTAAACATAGCCGACTGTTACTGGGTTATCGAAGGGCTGACCTGTACGTCCGTCATAGAGGATGCTCTTACCATCGGGTGAGAGACCTGCAAGCTTGAGTGTGTCTTCGATATCCTGTTCGTTTGCACCGTCAAATACCGGTGTTGCAACCTTCCAGCCAAGCTTCTTTGCAGCATAGCCAAGGTGAACTTCAAGAACCTGACCGATGTTCATTCGAGACGGAACACCGAGGGGGTTAAGAACGATATCAAGAGGTGTACCGTCCGGAAGGAAGGGCATATCCTCCTGAGGAAGGATGCGGGAAACAACACCCTTGTTACCGTGGCGACCTGCCATCTTATCGCCGACAGAGATTTTTCTCTTACGTGCAATATAGCAGCGTACTACCATATTTACACCGGGGTTCATTTCATCGCCGTTTGCACGGGTAAATACTTTGACATCAACGATGATACCACTCTCACCGTGGGGAACACGGAGAGATGTATCACGGACTTCACGTGCCTTCTCACCGAAAATTGCACGGAGAAGTCTTTCTTCTGCTGTAAGCTCGGTTTCACCCTTCGGTGTTACCTTACCTACAAGAATATCTCCTGCACGGACCTCTGCACCGATGCGGATGATACCGCGCTCGTCAAGATCACGGAGAGCATCGTCACCGACATTTGGAATATCACGTGTGATTTCTTCGCAACCAAGTTTTGTGTCACGTGCTTCTGTTTCATACTCTTCAATGTGAATGGAAGAATAAACATCTTCCTTTACAAGACGTTCATTGAGGAGAACAGCGTCTTCGTAGTTATAGCCTTCCCATGTCATAAATCCGATGAGAACGTTCTTTCCGAGAGCAATTTCGCCGTCGGCAGTTGAAGGACCGTCAGCAATGACATCGCCCTTCTTTACCTTATCGCCGGCAAAGACTATGGGACGCTGATTTACACAAGTACCCTGGTTTGAACGCATAAACTTTGTAAGCTTATGAGTTTTGATGTCTCCGCCGTCATACTTGATTGTGATGCTGTCGGCAGATACCTGAGTTACGGTACCGTCATCCTCTGCGATTTCACAAACACCGGAGTCAACAGCAACTTTGTGCTCAATACCTGTTGCTACAATAGGAGCTTCCGTTACAAGAAGCGGAACAGCCTGCTTCTGCATGTTTGATCCCATAAGTGCACGGTTTGCGTCGTCGTTTTCAAGGAATGGGATCATTGATGTTGCAACAGATACCATCATCTTCGGAGAAACGTCGATGTAATCAACTCTCTCACGGGGAACTTCAACGATTTCGTCTCTGATACGACAGGTTACACGAGGTGCGGCAATTCTTCCCTCTTCATCGAGAGGCTCGTTTGCCTGAGCGAATACAAATTCATCCTCGAGGTCTGCCATCATATATGTTACTTCATCGGTTACCTTACCTGTTTCCTTATCGACTCTGCGGTAAGGTGCTTCGATGAAGCCAAAGTCATTTATACGAGCAAAGCTTGCAAGATAGGAGATAAGACCGATGTTCGGTCCTTCCGGAGTCTCAATCGGACACATACGACCATAATGGCTGTGGTGAACGTCTCGGACTTCGAAGCTTGCACGGTCACGGGAAAGACCGCCGGGACCGAGAGCAGACATACGGCGCTTATGTGTAAGCTCTGCAAGGGGGTTATTCTGATCCATAAACTGCGAAAGCGGTGAAGATCCGAAGAACTCCTTTATCGCTGCAGTTACGGGACGGATGTTTATAAGTGACTGAGGTGTGACAATATCGAGATCCTGAATTGTCATACGCTCACGGATGCCTCTCTCCATACGTGAGAAGCCGATTCTGAACTGGTTCTGCAAAAGCTCACCAACGGAGCGCAAACGGCGGTTTCCAAGGTGGTCGATATCATCTGTAGAACCGATGCCGAATGCAAGACCGTTGAGGTAGTTGATGGAAGCAAAGATATCATCTATAATAATGTGCTTCGGAATGAGCTCATCAATCTTCTCAAGAATCTTCTCACGGAGTTCATCACCCTCATATGCATCAAGAAGCTCTGCGAGAACAACGAAGCGTACCTTCTCCGTGATGCCGATTTCCTTTGCATCGAAATCAACAAAGTCATTGAGGTTTACCATACCGTTGCCGAAAACCTTGACCTGACGTCCGTTGACATCGAGAAGCACGGTATTTACACCGCGACGTGAAATTTCCGCTGCCTTTTCGCGAGTGAGAATTTCCCCTGCATCTGCAAGGATTTCACCTGTTCTCGGACATACAACAGCCTCGGCAAGTGTTTTGTTTGCAATACGGCGGGTGATATCCATCTTCTTATTATATTTATAGCGACCTACTGCGGAAAGGTCGTAGCGACGCTCATCGAAGAAGAGATTGTTTATAAGTGTTCTTGCACCATCGATTGTGGGCGGTTCACCCGGACGGAGACGCTTATATATTTCGATAAGAGCATCTTCCTCACTCTTGCAGGTATCCTTATCAAGAGTCTGGACGATTCTGTCGTCCTCACCGAAAACCTCTTTGATCTGTGCATCTGTGGAAAGTCCGAGTGCACGGATAAAGGAAGTTACGGGAAGCTTTCTATTTTTATCTATTCTAATGCTGAAAACATCGTTGAGGTCGGTTTCATACTCAAGCCATGCTCCGCGGTAAGGAATGACTGTTGCGCTGTAAATTGCACTGTCAGCCTTATCCATCTTCGCATCAAAATACATACCCGGAGAACGAACAATCTGGGAAACAATTACACGCTCTGCTCCGTTAATGACAAAAGTACCTGTTTTTGTCATAACCGGGAAATCGCCCATAAAGATTTCCTGTTCCTTGATCTCCTCTGTTTCTTTGTTGCGAAGTCTTACCTTTACGCGAAGCGGTGCCGCATAGGTAGTATCGCGCTCCTTACATTCGTCCACGCTGTACTTGCACTTATCGTCAAGTGTATAGTCGATAAATGACAGCTCAAGATTTCCCGAATAGTCTTCGATTGTGCCTGCATCCTGCAGCACAGCACGGAGACCTGTTTCAAGAAACCACTCGTAGGACTTTTTCTGAACCTCAAGAAGATTGGGCATATCGAGGATCTCATCAATATGCGCAAAGCTCTTTCTCGCGGTTCTGCCGTACATGATGTCTTTCATTGCGCTTTCACTCTCCTGTTGAAACTCGGAAAGGTTTCCCTCCCCTGTATTTTCCGCATCTTCGATGCTTTTTATCTTCCGAACATCTTGACAGCCGCTTCAGAAGCTACCGCAAAACACCCGGGCGCGTTGTTTGTTTTTTGCCATTATTCATTGCTTTTTTCAACCAAATACAGTAAAATGACTTTAGAGTAGGGCACATTACCGCATTATAATTGAGAATATCATTTTACCACTAAATATGCAAGTCTGTCAACTTTACAAAAAAAATTCAGCGAAACAAACAACTTTTCGCTGAATTTTTCTTATTTTTTTGTGACTTTTATCCTAATTTTCTAACCAAGAGCCTTCTCAAGGGTATTGAGATTTGCTCTCATCGCATTGAAATAAGCATCTTTGACATTGCCGTCAATCTTTCCCGAAGCGAGAGTATCGAGAACATAAACGCTGCAACCGGTTTCCTTTTTAAGCCTATCCAAGGTATCATTTGAAGTTTTTCCCTTTTCGGTGAACACGGCCTTTATATTATTTGCTTTCATATAATTGATGACTTGTGTTATTTCTTCGGAAGAAAGTGCATTTCCGTTTGGATCTGACAACAGGGAAACGACATTCAGACCGAATTGGTCTGCAAAATAGTCAAAAGACTCGTGAAAAACTACCATATCTTTGTTTTGAAGCTTTCCGATTCTTTCGGTTATCTCAGGAATCAGAGTTTCAAGTTTTGCCTTATATTCCGCTGCATTTCTTTCATATGTTTCTGTATTTTTCGGATCAAGTCGGCATAATGACTTTTTTACCTTTTCACATTGATCCACTGCATTTTTTATGTTCATCCAATAATGAGGATTGAATCTCTCTTCATCTCCAAGCTCATGGCTTATATCCTCTCCGCAATCAAGAAGTTCAAGCTGAGGAATTCCAAATGACGATTTTTCTATGAAAGCCTCCATTCCCATTCCGCTTGCTATGAACAAATCCGCGGCGTTAAGCATATTCATATCCTCAGAGGTCAGCATATATCCGTGAATGCATCCCGCTTCGGCATCTGTGAGATTAACAAGCTTTGTATTCTCGGTGCCTTCCATAAGATTGGCTGTTACGACATATGTAGGATAAAATGAAGTTACGACCATAAATTCATTGGGATCGTTCTCCATAACATCTTCACCGCAGGATGTGCACAACAGCATAACCAACAACAGGAGGATGCAAACAGTTTTTTTCATTATCAGAGTGTCAGACCTTTCATATAGTTTTTAAGCCATTCGGAAACCTCGGGGTTTGCAAGAGCAAGCTGAATTGATGCTTCCATATATCCACAGATATTTCCCGAGTCAAATCTTTCTCCCTCAAACTCAAGAGCCAACATACGTTCTTTATTACAAAGTGCATTAAGGGCATCTGTCAGCTGAATTTCTCCCCCAAATCCGGGTTCCGCATTTTCGAGGAAAGAGTATATATCTCCCGTGAGTACATATCTTCCGAGGATTGCATAATTTGAAAGAACCTTGTCGGGGGTCGGCTTCTCTATGAGTTTCTTTACATCAAAAAGCTTGTCCGTAATCGGTTCAACGGCAAGAGAACTGTATTTTGAAATATCGGAAGAATCCACGCACTTTACACCAACGCAACTGCATTCATATTTCTCGGCATTTTCGATAAGTTGCTTTGTGACAGGCACATCGCTTCTCATGATATCATCACCCAGAAGAACAGCGAAAGGTTCATCACCGGTAAAGCTCTTTGCATGCATAACGGCGTGTCCGAGACCCTTGAGCTCCTTTTGGCGGATAAATGTGATATTTGCCATTTCCGCAATTTCGTGAACCTCGTTCAAAAGGTCGGTTTTGCCGGACATTTCAAGACGGGATTCAAGCTCCGGAGAATAGTCAAAATAATCCTCAATGGCAGTTTTTCCTCGGCTTGTTATGATGAGAATATCCTCAATTCCGGAATCAACAGCTTCCTTAACAATATAATGAATTGCGGGTCGTCCCGCGATACATATCATTTCCTTGGGTACAGCCTTTGCAGCAGGAAGCATCCTGGTGCCAAACCCGGCAGCAGGAATAACGGCTTTCTTAACTTTCATACTTTTCCCCTTTCAGATGCCTTAAAAGCATCATCACAAGCGGCAACCCCAACATATATCAACCAATCTTTCCCCCGAGGGCTGCCTTACATTTTTGCTAGCTATCTCAAAAGTATTTACAACGATCATCTTCCAACCATTATAAATTCTATTGTCTGCATTATACCATAAACATACTACACTTACAAGTCAAAAAAATTTTTACGAACTTTTAACAGAAATATAACCACAAAAATCCTTTTTTTGTGGTTTCTACAGAACTATATCACAAACATATCTTCCCTCTTTTTGCCTAACAACACAGCCATCTCTTCTTGCTTTTCGCAATGTTTGAAAATAAGTGTTGACTTTTATCAGAAAATATGTATAATATTATTTTGCAAAGTTTTGCACGGAAGTGCATTTCTTTCATCCTTGCCCCTTTAAAATCTTTAATATTGGGGCCATATGTCCAGAAGGAGGTGTTAAACAATGGCAAAGGTAACAGCAAAATACGAGACTATTTTCATCATCAACCCTGCTCTTTCCGAGGAGGCTACTGCTGAAAAGGTTGCAAAGTTCAAGGCTCTCATCGAGAAGAATGGCACTCTTGCCAATGTCGACGAATGGGGTAAGCGTAGATTCGCATATCCTATCAACGACCTCAACGAGGGTTACTATGTCCTCGCTGAATTCGAGTGTGTACCGTCTTTCCCGGCTGAGCTCGATCGTAACTACAAGATCGACGAAGAAATCATGCGTTCCATCATCATCTGCAAAGATGACATCGCATAAGGAGGTAAGTCATAATGCTTAATAAAGTAATCCTTATGGGTAGACTTACCCGCGACCCTGAACTTCGCCACACTCAGGCAGACATTCCCGTTGCATCCTTCTCTCTCGCAGTTGATCGTGGCTTTTCCCGCCGCGATGACTCACAGCAGTCGGTTGATTTCATCAACATTGTTGCATGGAGAAACACAGCGGAATTCGTTTCCAAGTGGTTTACAAAGGGTCAGCTTGTCGCAGTAAGCGGCAGACTTCAGGTCCGTTCCTATAAAGACAGAGACGGCAACAACCGCACAGCTTGCGAAGTTGTTGCAGATGAGTGCTTCTTTGCTGATTCAAAGAAGGATTCAGCTCAGGGTGGCGGCTCTTTCGGTGCTGCACCGAGCTTCTCTGCTCCTTCAGCGGATACAGGACTTAATTCCGTATCGTCAGGCTCTGATTTTGAAGAGCTTGTGGGCGATGACGGCGAACTTCCATTCTAATTTTTGAATAAAGGAGGACCCTTAAATGGATAGAAATCTTAAGAACCGTAAGCGCAAGAAGGTTTGTCCTTTCTGTGCCGATAAGGTTAGCTATATCGATTATAAAGATACAGCACGTCTTCGCAGATTCACATCCGAGCGCGGCAAGATTCTTCCGCGTCGTATGACAGGCGTTTGTGCTGCTCATCAGCGTCAGGTCACAGAGGCTATCAAGCGTGCACGTCACATTGCGCTTCTCCCCTACGTTAACGACTAATATGTATCAAAAGGCTCTCAACTTTCGTTGAGAGCTTTTTTGTTTTGCAGGCTTTTATTTAATCAAATCCTCGGCGAAGATAAACTCAAAGCCGTTCGATGTGAGAATTTCGCTCATTTTATAAATCTTATCCGCGTAATCCGGCTGATATGCAAAATAGTCTTCATAAAAATACTGTTCGTGGTCACAAATTCCGATATAGTCGTTTTCAAGATAGTTTCCGAATTCTTCTTCAAGTTCATCATATCCAAAAAGGTTTATACAGGTTGTGCAATACTGCTTAAACTTCATCCCGGTCGCTTCATCGGTTATATACCCAAGCGTATTTTTTTCTACATTCTGCTCATCGGTAATGTGATTGTAGGCACAGACCGATCTCATTATGGCAACGTCACGACTTTCTCTCGTGAACACTCTTGTCTCAGGTTGACGGTTGTTCATAACTCTTGCCGCATGTCCGTAAGGAAGAGAATCGGGATTTCCGTCATATTCACTCACTTTGCCAACGGTAATATCCATAAGTCGCACTCCGCAATCGTAAAGGGCACGCACTCCTGCCTCACTTACGGGCAACCAATGAGGGCAGGTGGCATATGTAAATGATTTCTCTCCCGCAAAACGGAACACTTCTTTTTCTATTGTCTTAAAGAGATCAAAAACATCCTCATATCTTGCATTGACATGGGGATAATCCGGAAACTCTTCCTTTGCGTGGAAAGCAAACTTGAGCCAATCGGATGATGCTTCCCACTCTGCTTTATAAGCATCCGTCACATCAGCAAGAGTAAATTCATCGTTTCCGTAAAAAGAGTCTGTTCTGTAAAACAAATTGAGCTGAACCTTTGTTCCGTATTTGTCGTGAGCTGTTTTCAATGCCTTCAGCAGTGGGGTATCAAAAATTGATTTCGGTTTTGTTCGGGTGAGATCACGAAGCACCCATATTGTATCATCGATGTAGAAATATGCTTTTTTGTTCATATCGTATCACTCCTTTGTTTTTTCGCACTAAATATAGCAGACGGCAAAACATTCTTCAATTCACAAATCAAGGAATTATGGACAAAACGGTTATTTTGTGCTATCATAAAAGAGCAAAAGGAGGTGTGTCGATGTTTTCAGCACTATTGAAATTCAATACCGTTCCCAAAATAGGCTTTGCCCATCATTTCTATACGGATGAATATTCATTTTCATATAAGGAGCTAAAAAAGAGCTTTGAAATAGTTTATGTGAAATCGGGCGGAATTGTTGCCGAGCTCTACGGTGAAAAGCTGATTGCTCCCGAAGGAAGCATTTTCGTTCTCTTCAGGCATCTGCCCTTCACTTTAAAGTCCATCAACAACCTTCCCCAGTCTCATTGCACCGTACAGGTTGAATTTGATTATAACTTCACGCTGATTACCGATGACAACACATCCCCTCACACAGGCGGACTTCTTCTTCCTTTTGTAACTCATCCATGTGCCGAAACCGAAGCCATAAAGAAAGAGCTTTTCTCCATCGTTTCGGAAATGGGCATTTCTCGTACGGAAAATAATCTTTCCTGCTCAATTAAGTTTCTGCATATTATGCAAAGCCTCAATTCGCTTGCCCGGAAAAACCAAAGCAAGCAACATTCCCCTGCCTCCAGCATCACCTATAAGGTAAAAAAATATGTTGCCAAAAATATAAACAGCAACATTTCTCTCCCGGAAATCGCAAAAGAGCTTGGTCTCACTCCCGGTTATATAAACCACATTTTCAAGGCCACGGCAGGAATTCCGATAAAACAATATATAAATAATGAAAAAGTAAAGAAAATATCCGAACTCATACAAAACCAGAGTTTGTCGTTTAAAACTGCGTGTTCAAATGTCGGAATAAGCGATTTGTCATACGGATACAGACTATTCAAAAAGCATACGGGAACTACTCCCAATGAGTTTCTCACTTCGGTGCTCTGCAAATAACTTCGCAGAGCACCAATTTTTATTTCGATAAATTTACTCACTCATTTGAAGGAGTTTGTCTACCATAATATATCCTGCATCGGAGTGGAGTCTGTTACTTCCGGCTCTCGAAGAATAGATGCTTTCATATAAAAGGTCCTTCGTTGGCACATAGCCGTAAGCACCGTTACAGCAGGTTGCTACTATACAATCGGAAGACTTCGCACGTTTCTTTATATCAAGACCAAAGTGGCAATAAATCTCACTTGGGAATCCGAAAAAGCTTACGCTACCTATCTGCATATACTGGAGAGGTATGTCATAAATCTCGGGGGAATTTTCTATGAAGCCGAGAAGTTTTCTCGACATCATAAGCTCATAAAGTTCCCTGTTTGTTCCGTCTGCCGCAATCTTCTCACCGGGCGTTTCCTTGACGGTTGCAACTATGTGCCTTGCATACTCAAGTGCCTCATCACTTATCTCACGTCTCGGAATCTTAACTGTTTCATAAGTACTCTTTATTTCATTGCCCTCAACCGACTTTGCAAAGGCAAGAGTCTTTACAACCTCGCCCGCAAGCTTTCTTCCCATCATTCTGTAATGGTCAGGGGCATCTTCGGCTACATTTACGTTAAAGTGGTTTATATCTCCCGATGTCCCCATAAAGAATACGGTTACAAAGTCATCGCCGTATGTCTTTTTAAGCTGCTTTGAAAGCTCCGATGCATAGTCACCGGAAAACTCAAGACCACCAACGCAGTCAAGGTGACAGGCAAAGCACACGATTGCACCGAGAGGCTCACCGCCTTTGCCACGGGCAAAAAGAACAGGCACTTCGTTATCGGTGGGAGATGCAGGCTTTATAATATCCGGGTCAAGACGGGGAGGATTCGTTCTCGGATCCTGATCTTTCATTATGTAGTTTCTGCAGAAAGAAACCCCCTCAACATCGCCGATGCCGAAAACCATATCGGTATCCTCAAGGCGCTGATATGCAAGGATTGCGCAGTCTGCAATAATCTTTGTGAACACATCAAAATAATGTTCCTGACTGTAATTTACTTCTTCATCGGAACAAACATGCTTCCAGCTCGGAATACCCGTGTGGGAATGAACAGCTCCCACAAGAACATTCTTCTCAGGGATTCCCGTATACAGACTCACACGTTTTGCCACCTCATTGCGAAGCTCATTTTCCATATGGAGTGCATCAAGGGCAATAAGAGCTATGGTCTCATCTCCGTTTGAGAAAACAGCCGCCTTTGCCATAAGCCTGTCTTTAAGTCCGTTTGCCTTTCTTATATTGGCATAGCCCGAAAGATGACTTCCGAGCGGCGGAGTTATTTCCCTTTCATAAAATCCGCATTTAAACATCTTCTTCACCTCGTTAAACCTTCTTCTTTTGCATCCTTTTTAAGGGATGTAATTGAGAGATTCAGTATTACAATTACCACGGCAGATATCACCGTTGATACAACAAAGGAAATCATATAGCTGTTTGTAAAGTCTTTCGGAAGACTGAGAAGCGGAGAGTTGATTGCGTGTCCTATGGTAAAAAGCGACGTTGTTATTGCAAGAGTTTTGTTGAAGCTCTTTTCGCCGAACAGATCCATGGTAACTATTGAAATCATAACCGTTTCCAGCGGTGTTGCAATCGAAAGCAAAACGCTGTGGGATATTGCAAGGACCTGACCTGTTGCGGAAACCTTTGTGATCAAAAGCAGAAGCTTTCCAACAAGAGCAGAGAAAAGGCAGATATTTACCGAAACCTTCAAACCAAATTTGTCATAAAGAACACCGACTAAAATCTTTGAGACTGCAAGTCCAATAGAGCCTATGCTTGCAAGAAGTGCAACAAACTTGGGAGAAAAGCCTATGTCCTGAAAATGAGGGGTGGATATACTTCCGACAGAAACAAGTGCATAAACAGACAAGCTGATTATGACTGCATAAAACGCAGGCTTTTTGCGAAGCTCTCCATACTCAAAGCCCTGCCAGTTGTTTTCTCTTCGTGAAGAACCTTTTTTTCCGGTTTCTGAATTTCCTTCCGAATGAGTCTTGTCCTTATAGAAGATAGCAACAATGACCATAACCACCGCCACAGCCGCCGCAGTTATCCAATAAGCATTTCTGTAACCGAAAGGATTTCCCGCTTCGAATATAACGGGTGTAAGACAGGAAACCGCAACTGCAGAACCTGCCGCATTTGCCGCCAGAATTATGCCAAGTACAGTTCCTCTCTTTTCAGTAAACCACTTGTTTACAATAACACTTGCCATGGTGGATGCGGCAAAAGCAACACCCAGACCGAGACAGACTCCGCTTAAATAGAAGCCTACAAGCGAAGTTGCAATGGCATCAAATATTGCGGACATTACATAAAACCCGAGACCTGCCACAAGCAATTTTTTCGTTCCGAAGCGTGCAACCAGTCTATGAAAGAACATCATTACGAATGCCGTTGTTCCGTAACGTATTGTAGATTTCAGACTGAACGCACTACGGGAAATTCCCATTGCCGAGGTTATCGGTGCAGTATATATGCTTGCCGCCGAAGAGCAGAATCCCAGTCCTACGAACAGAGCAAGAAAACAAAGCCCGGCAACAACCCATTTATAATCCAATTTCTTTTTCGAAACAGTTTCCAAAACAAACACTTCCGTCCAAATTGTATTCTTCATCGACTACGATTATAGCACCACCAAAAATCGCTGTACATTGACAAATAATAACCACAGATGTTATAATCATAACCTGAGGTGAAGTTTATGCGATACAGAGTTTTTTCAATCGGTGAGCTTTCGGTGCTGAAAATCCACAATTTCGGCTATTCTTCCGATATAATCGGTTCAACCTTTGCAGAAAGAAAAAATGAATTTTATCTCATCGGTTATGTTTTATCAGGCAAAGGTATCTACAACAACCATCCCATTTCCGCAGGTCAGGGCTTTATTTTCACTCCCAATGTTGTGGAAAATCTTTATCCCGATAAAGCCGATCCGTTGGAGCTTGTGTGGTTTACCACGGCAGACGCACGCATTGATGAGCTTCTTCCTTATTACAAAGCCGATAAGTATACAAACATTTTCAACCACAGCTTCCCTCCCGAGCTTCAGGATATAAAGGAATTTGCCGTTTCAGAGAACAGAACAACAATCAGCGACGGCAAAATGCTTGAGCTTTTCTTCTCTGTTTTTAAACATCATCTTATCGAACACGATTTTGCGGCATCATCGCTCACAGCACCCCAGAGATATATTGATTTCTCGGTTAATTACATCAAAACCCATTACAGCCAGCATATTTCCGTCACAAGGCTCACAGAGCTCTTAGGCGTGAGCCAGCCTTATCTGTATCGGATATTCAAGGAAACCTTCGGGAAATCTCCCAAGGCATTTATCTGTGAATATCGCATAAACCGAGCTAGCAAGCTTCTCACGGAAACTGATTTGCCCGTATCAGAAATTGCCTTGTCAGTCGGCTATTCCGACAGTTTTGCCTTTTCAAAAGCTTTTTCCTCAATCCGTGGACTTTCTCCCAGCGAATACCGGAATATGCACAAAGCAACAGCAAACCAATAATGTCTGCTGTTGCTTTTTCTTTTAACCTCTTATCTGTCCGTTACCTATTATAATATATTTTGTGGACGTAAGCTCCCGAAGACCCATAGGACCTCTTGCGTGGAGCTTTTGCGTGCTTATTCCGATTTCTGCACCGAAGCCGAATTCAAAACCGTCCGTAAAGCGTGTGGATGCATTTACATATACTGCCGCCGCATCAATACCGTTTAAAAACTTCTCCGCATTATCCGGATTTTCTGTTATAATCGCCTCGGAATGCTTTGTATTGTATTTATTGATATGAGTTATCGCCTCATCAATGGAATCCACAATTTTAAGAGATATTATCTTGTCAAGATACTCCTCTCCCCAGTCACTTTCGGAAGCTTCTTTGATTTCGGGAAGTACCTCCCTTGCTCTCTCATCTCCACGGACCTCAACCCCGTGACGGAAGAGGATTTTGCATATCTCGGTTACTGCAGTCTCCGCAACTGTGCTGTGAACAACAAGAGACTCGCAGGCGTTGCAAACGCCCAAACGCTGTGTTTTTGCATTTTCAACAATCTTACACGCCTTGAAAATGTCTGCATACTCATCCACATATATATGGCAATTTCCCGTGCCCGTTTCAATAACGGGAAGTGTGCTCGTCTCAACAACCGTTTTTATGAGTCCTGCACCGCCACGGGGGATGAGCACATCAATATATCCGTTAAGACGCATCATTTCCTTTGCAGTTTCACGGGACGTGTCACCGAGAAGCTGAATTGCATCCTCACATA
Source organism: Oscillospiraceae bacterium (assembly GCA_017435965.1). GTDB lineage: Bacteria > Bacillota > Clostridia > Oscillospirales > JAAYXM01 > SIG480. The sequence goes on along the minus strand of JAFSEA010000016.1, from coordinate 6,025 downwards.
TGCCGCACTCCGAAAGAGCTTCCCTTATGCAATCGGAAATTGCAATATTGGAGTTTATAGCATCACTTCCGCCACGGAGAACAACCGCATTGCCCGTTTTGAAGCAAAGCCCGAAGGCATCTGCGGTAACATTCGGACGTGATTCATAAATTATTCCTATAACACCAACAGGCACACGAACCTGACTTATTTTAAGTCCATTTGGTCTTTCTGTTTCAAAAACAATTTCGCCAAGAGGCGAGGAAAGCTCCGATATCTGCAGAAGTCCCTCCGACATTGCCTTTATTCTCTTATCGTCAAGACGAAGTCTGTCGATAAGAGCAGGTGACATTCCCGAACGCTCTGCATTTGCAACATCCGTTGCATTTGCCTCTGTTATCTTGCCTGATTTCTCAACAAGAGCCTTTGCCGCCGCAACAAGACCACGGTTTTTATCTTCATCCGATAAAAGATTGAGACTTCTTGATGCCGCAACTGCTCTTTCGCCTATATTCTTAAGATATTCAGTCATTTTTATCCTCCGTTATTCTGCCTTAAATATATTTTGCCGCAATATCTGCCGCAAGTGAGCAAAGCTCACGACAGGAACGTTTTTTATGTAATCCCTCTTTTTGCATCAGGAGAAGCTCACGACATATTGTGCTTCCGTTTGCGGCTTCAAATTCCTCAATAGCTTCTCTTGCAAGGGCATAAGCTGCAAGCTTTTTCTCCTTTGCCCCCGGCTCTGTATTGCCTTTTGCAAGCCCTATGACCGCAATCATTCCCGAAACCGTTCCACAGGTATTTCTCATACCTGCAATTCCTCCGCCGAATGGGCAGGCAAGGGCGGCAAGAGTATCAAGCGGAAGGTTAAAATGCTCTGCAAAAGCGCAGGCAACTGCCTGAGCACAGTTATAGCCTTCTGCAAAAAGCTCTCCCGCACGTTTTCCATATTCTGTCATAACAAATCTCCTTCCGGCACTTTTTCCTCATTATAACACATTCCAAAGCGATATAAAAGCTTTTTTCACATTTGACAAAATACGACTTGTGCTGTAAAATCATTTTTATTGCAGGGGGTGTGATTCTGTGGAGCAAAGGAAACGTCTTTATATACTCGATGCCCTTCGTGGCTTTTTACTTATAAATATGATAGCCCACCATACTTTGTGGGATCTTTTTAACCTCTATGATGTGAACCTTCCCTGGTTTCGCGGCACGGTTTCAACAGTATGGCAACAATGGGGTTGCACTTCATTTATAATGCTCTCGGGCTTTTGTATGACTTTCGGAAGAAAGAAGCTTCGACGTGCACTTTTTATCCTTCTCTGTTCTGTGGCGGTAACCCTTGTCACTATGGTATTTATGCCGAGCCGACCTGCAAACTTCGGAATCCTTACTCTTCTCGGTATCTGTGCACTTATCTCTATTCCTCTTGAAAAGCCGCTTTCAAAGGTAAATCCGTATGTCGGGCTTGCGATTTTCCTCTCACTCTTTCTTGTGACCTATGGTTTCCGCAAGGGATATATCGGCATCTACTTCTATGAGCTTTCCGATATGCCCGAGTTTTTCTATAAGAATTATTTCACAGCCTTCTTCGGCTTTCCTCACGATGATTTTCGCTCATCGGACTACTTTCCGATTCTCCCATGGGTGTTTGCATACTTTTCGGGGCACTTTATCTTCCGCATTTTCAAAAAACACAATAAGCTGGAGGTTTTTTCGGCCTTCCGGGTTCGCCCCTTTGAGTTTTTAGGGCGTCATTCCCTGATAATTTACCTTGTGCATCAACCGATTATTTACGGAACACTTTTTCTCCTTGCACACTTTTCTCTGATATAGCATCTTCGCCGAGATACTTTCTCCGTGTTGCCATCCCTCCCCGAAGGTGTCTCTCTGCTTTATTTTCATCAAGGACACGCTTGACCTCAAGGTACAGCTTTCTGTCAAACACTTTAAGTCTTTCCGCAATATCCTTGTGTACGGTCGATTTGCTCACAAAAAACTTCCCTGCGGCACAACGTACCGTTGCCTTGTTTTCTATTATGTAGTGTGCAAGCGCAATCGCGCGATCCTCTATGTAGTCTTTCATATATGCACCTCAAAATATATTTTGGTACATAATATGACCGCTGCTTTTAAAATATTCATTTGTCTTATAGACTCAAATATCCGATTTTACATTGACAACCTTACTTATTTTCATTAAAATAAATAAGGCTGTTTTTTTATTACTTACAGGGGATGATTCCAAATGAACAAAAGGCATCTGTCCGAAAAGGATCACGGCACAAGCCTTCGGCTTTTTCTCTACATATGGATAATGTACGCTGTGGTCTATATGACAAAGAACTGTTTCTCCGGTGCCATGGCAACAATTGTTAAAGAAGGCATCATGACAAAATCCCAGACAGGACTTATAACTGCACTGTTTTATGCAGTCTATGCGCCTTTCCAGATTGTGGGCGGAAAGATGGCAGATAAATACCGTCCCGATATTCTTCTCCTTATCGGTCTTCTCGGTGCAGGTCTTTCAAACCTCATCATTTACCTTAACCAGAATTATATAGTTATGCTCATCACCTGGACCTTTAACGGTATTATCCAGTTCGGAATATGGCCTGCCATATTCAAAATCGTATCCTCCGAGCTTGCCCACGACCATAGAATCAAGGGCGTTTATTATATCACCTTCGCTTCCACCTTCGGGCTCTGCTTTGCATTCATAAGCGGTGCAATTATGACCGACTGGAAGAATAACTTCTTACTTTCCGCTATCCTTATGTTTATTTCCGCAGTCGGACTTATGCTCATTTATCCCAAAGCCGCAAAGAAGATGATTGATGATGACGGAACACCTGCAAGGGCAATTCACCACGATATGGAGATTCCCGAAAACCTCGATACTTCAAGCAAAACAATGTTTAAAAAATGCGGACTCTATATTCTTCTCCCTGCTCTTATTTCAAGAAGTGTTGTGGAGCTCGGTGTTAAGAACTTTGCACCGACTATGTTTATGGAGTCTTACCCATATCTTTCCGATACCATATCCAACTACCTCAACATCCCGATAATTCTTTCATCCCTTATCGGTATGTTTATCGCAAAAAGGCTTTATCCCAACCGCATTTCCGATATTATGCGAGGAATACGTATGTTCCTCACAATTCTCATTCCGCTTCTCGGTGTTATGATTTTCGTCGGCAAAATCAATGTTGTTCTCATACTCATAACGCTTATCTTCGCTATGGCAAGCTCTGCGGCGGCAGGACTTTTCACCCAGTATTATTCAATGAAGTTTGCAAAGTATGGCAAAAACGGCGAGGTTGCAGGTATTATAAATGCAGGTGCATCCCTCGGTGTTGTTGTGCAAAGCTTCGGTCTCACCCTCGTTGCCGACCACTTCGGCTGGCAGGCTGTTATGTGCGTGCTTGTAGGACTCATATCAGCCGCAGTTCTTCTCATATCAATAGTAATCCCCAAATGGAAAAAATTCACCAGAGAATATCATATGTAACGATACCCCCAAATGTGCCAACTTTCTGCCACATTTGGGGTTTTCTATTGACAGAAAATCAATGTATTGATATAATCTGTGAAAAATAGAAAAAGGAGTTGATTTGATGGGATTTACTTAACAAAAGAAAAAACACATAAGAAAAACCGCGCCAACGGTTAAGCTTATGTGTAAATTCCGGGATATGCAAAAATGCACATCACTGACTATGAATGTATTTTAGCATATCCTTAAAGGTCTGTCTATGGGCAGAATTAACAAAATTCAGTTTAAAGGAGTAACGCTAAAATACAATGAAAGAAAAACAATTTAATAATTACGATGTGTTCAATTCGTTTTTAGTTTGCGATGCAGACTATGACGGATATATTGAGCTACCCAAAATCAGAACGAGCAAGCTTTTACCCTCTTCTTTGATTTCATTTTCAAAGGCTATGGAAAAAAGCTACAACGACTTTGAAAGCTTTGTTATGTTCTATGAGCATGATATAAAGTTTGAGAGATTATGGAAAAATCCTAAACAATATCTTGAAAAGCTCAAAAAGTTCAAGGGTGTTATTTCGCCTGATTTCAGTCTTTACCGGAATATGCCGCTCGTTATGCAACAATGGAATACATATCGCGGCAGAGCTTTGGCGCATTGGTTGCAAAGAAACGGAATTGAAGTAATTCCCAATGTCAGATTCAATGACGAGCGAACATATGACTTTTGCTTTGATGGGATTGAGAAGAATAAAACTGTTTCCGTCGGAACTCACGGCTGCATTAAATGCAAGGATGACAGGGAATATTTTAAGCTTGGCTTATCTGAACTTGTAAAGAGACTTTCTCCCAAAAACATAATAGTCTATGGTTCTGCACCCGACAACATTTTCAAAGAATATAAGAATAGCGGAATAAACATTCTCTCCTTTGAAAGCGAGTTTTCAAAATCCCGAAAGCAGGTGACTGCTTAATGGGCGGAGGAAAAGGCGGAAACTTCGGAAGAACGAAGGGGCGACAAAAACATATAAAAAACGATGTCGTAGACAGTCCTCGAGTTGGTTCTGCAAGAAAAAAAGACCCATATCATTCTTTCAGCGACATTGTCGATAATTACGCAAGTTATGCTGAAAGGTTCCTCATAAAAGGAGCAGACGGCAAAACGAGAATACTATATCAAATACGTGGCAGTTTGAATGGGATTCCCGGAATCTTTGAGTGGATTTATGATGCCGCGATAGGAGTGACACATAGACGTTTTATCCCTAATGGAAAAATAACAGGTAAACCCAATTCAAAATGAGAGGAGTAAATATGGTGAAAATTGATTTTGACAAATATGAAGCTTTGCTGTCATGGCATAGTATTTATTGGGGAATTGAAAAGGATATTTTATCACCGGAGAGCGCAATTTTATATGCAGAAAAAATCATTGAACTCAATCCGGAAATTGATGCTCCCGAGATAATAGCATTGCTTATTTCCGAAAATGCTGAAAAGGATGTAATTTTATCCTTAATCAAAGCTATTATTTCCAACACACCCAAACTCAAAAATAGTGAAGAATCCGACATAAGACTCCTTCGATATATTCTTTTGTCGGAGTTGAAAGAAAACGCACAAGATTCCCAAAGTTTGTTAGCCGAAATAGAGAATATATATGCCGATTTTGATTATCCCACAGATATGGAGAGCTTTATAGCTTATATGCCGCCAAGTGATTCTTACAACGCTTCCGAACACAGCGAGGAAGAAAACATTCAACACCTTATTTATAATTTCAAATCGTTTATGTCAAATGAAAAGCAACAACTAAAAATTTCAATCTGAAACAAACACCCGATGTGTCAACCTTTTGCCACGTCGGGTGTTTTCTATTGACAGAAAATCAATGTATTGATATAATCTGTGAAAAATAAAGACAGAGAATTATATATTCATTATGAAAAAAATTCAGGAGATTCTTTGAAAGGAAAATGAGTATGATTAGTAAAGAACTGAATTTAAAGTTAATTGAATTTTTACCCGAAATCAAAGAATTGTATGAAGAAGAAGTTTCTTGGCAAGAAGGAGACGAAACAGGCTCACACATTGTGTTTTCTGATGTGTTCGTTCCTTACATTTTGAAGAATTTTGACAATGCCGAAATTACCAAAAAGAATTTCAAGGTTATCGAAGACATTCTCAATCTTCACGATGAATATGCAGATGAAGTGATAGCGTTAAGTGTTCTCGAAAACTTATTCTATGAAGAAAATATCATTGACAAAGTCAATGAGCATCTTGGACTTTTATCAAGAAAAGCTTTTGAACAGTTCAAGGCATAATTTACGATAACCGAGGTAGTTGATATGAATAACAATGATTGGCGTTTGACGAATCAAGTGAAGTATCTGTTTCGCAAGAAACTTATAAAAGGTGGTTTTAAACCTTACCGTGAAGGCTGGGAACATGAGCATTGTGAGTTTTGTGCAGAAAGAATAGATAACACCACAGCCGAAGCGTATTCAACAGAAGACAGATATCATTGGATTTGTAAAGAATGTT
>JAFSEA010000015.1 GCA_017435965.1 Oscillospiraceae bacterium | reverse complement strand
CCGCCGGAGTTGCTTCCGCTTCCGCCTGTTGTGCCACTATCGGGTGTAGTCGGTGTTGTCGGTGTGGAAGGTGTTGTGGGAGTTGTTGGTGTTGTGGGTGTGCCGCCTGTTGTCTTACCGTAAACTGTTACCGTGAAGTGAACCGTTGTTTCAAGAGTTCCGTCGGAGACTGTGATGGCAACGTGGTTCTCACCCTCCTGAGAAGCCGCCGGTGTCCAGATAAGCTTTCCGTTTTCTTCATCAATCGCCATACCTCTGGGAATGCTTGTGCCGATAAGTGTGACTCCCGTGTTTTCAATGGGGCTGTATGCATTTATGGGGATAATTATCTGACTTCCTGCAGTTGCAGTCACATCTGAAATCGGTTCAATTATCGGTGCCGAGGTCTCAACTGCACTTAATGGGATTCGGAGAGCATTGCCCTCTGCGATGTTATATACATAACCCTTGTCTTCGTTGTTTACGTCCACAAACTTTCTGATGAGAGAAACATCGCCTATATTAAGCTCAATCTTTCCGTCAACCTCACGTGCACTCTGAATCTTGTATACGCCGTTCTCGGCACCGTCGTTTTCGATATATACAAACTTTCCTGCAAGAGCTTCAACATCAACAGTCTCGCCCTTTGTGGGTGTGTATACAATCTTATTTTCAAATGAAAGGTCACGGTTAAAAGATGAAACCTTACCTGTGTATGCAGAAAGTGCTGTCTCTTCGCTTTCATCGGAAACAAGCTTCAATACTTCACCGTCATTTATATAGGTATAAACAACGTTTCCGTTACCGTCAAGGGACATAACGCCTGCAAAGCCTCGGAAGTTAATCATATCGTCGATTACATAATCAACCTCGTTGTTTGTGGAGTAGATTACATAGTCAACTCTGCCACTCCTGAGCGTTACCTTGACAGCAGAATAAGCATCATTTACACCGGGCTTTGAATTTACATCACGGACCATTGATGCCTTTTCAATGCTCTCGATAAAGCCTTCCTCATTCTTGAGCTTATCATAAGGTTCAAAGACCGTTGTGAAGGTGGTATCGAGGTTATTGCCCTTGTTTCTTACGATGAGATATTCAAGGTCGCCTGCGTGCTTGTTGCTTGAAGTCTGCTGAGGTCTTGCACTTGCAAAGGTTACCTCTTCCATAGGATCATCGTTTACCATAGTAACACGGAGTCTTACGTCACGTCTTTCTTTGAGAACCTTCTTCCAGTCCTTAACATTGAACTCAACGGAGAAGTTCTTTTCAACGCCCGAATATGTGCGTACATCACGAAGCCATGTATAACCTCTCGGATATGTTGCGGAGAATACACCGCCGGGGTCTGCACCCCACATAACGTCCGCACCTGCGTATGTACCGTAGGTGTTTCCAAGCTCGTCTGTGTACATCGGAGTCACTTCAAGGTCGGAAAGACCCGATACTGCCGAAAGCTCATCGGACTGGCTGTGGAAGGAGTACATATGGTCACGGCCGCCCTTTACATGGAAGAAGTCAACGTTATAAGCGTTTTCATCGTCTACTTCAACCATCATAACGGTTCTGCGGTAGTCGTCGGCATCTGCATATACGTCTGCCGAAACATCCATAAGCTTGACTCTTCCCGAATCATCGAAGTGGAGAGGCTTCTGTGCATAAGTTCTTGTGCCCTGCTCCTTCTCATCGATGAGAACCGTGTTGTGGGAGATAGTTGTTCTCACCCACTCATAGCGGTGAGGCTGTGTGCCTGTTACTTCGGGATAGCCGAGATCGGGAGCGATGTTGAGTCCAAAGGCATCCATAAAGAGGTTGAGTGTATCGAGGTGACCGTGCATATCGTTCTTACCGAAGTAGAGAGCAACGTCACGGTTTGTGTTGCTGTAGCTTGACTCACTTGCAGATTCATTTTCCGCACCTGCACGGAGAGCTGCAAAGCCGTAGCCTGAGAGCATATCGCTTCCGAGATCCATTTCTCCGATTTCATCAATAAGGGCTTCGATTTCCTTTTCAAGTGCTTCAGGGTCATCGTCGAGGATTGAACCGCGGATTTCATCGCCGTAGTTCTCCTTCATAAGCCAGAGAACCTGAGCGAGGAAGGGATCACGTGTTGCCTTATAGCCCTTCATAATATCATCGGTATAGATAGCATAGCCTGTTGATGCGATAGCACCGGAGTCACCCGTCTGTGTGGTGTAATAGCCACCGAGGGTGAGACGTGCTTGTGCCGAGAACATCTTTGTGAACTTCGGGTTCTCATAGAGGTTTGCGGAGGGATAAAGCTCAAAGTCCTTGAGAAGCTCTGCAACGGTTAAGAAGTTCTGGGGCCAGAGTGAGTTATAACCGGGAGCTGCTTCCGTTCCGCTTCCGTCACGGTCGACATCCTCCATGAGTGCGCCGATGAACATACCGCCGGAAACAGGCTGTGTTCTCGGTGCAGTACCTGTGCTGATGCCGGATGTTCCGGACTTGGGACCCGGAGCCATAATCCAGTCAATCATTTCCTTACTTTCGGGGAGTCTGTTGAGAGCAACTGCCGCTGTTGCAACAGAGCCCTGGTGCATACCGAAGTTACCCCAGTTCTTACCATACTTTGTTGCCTCGAAGATTTCAAGGAGGAGGTTATCCTCAATGTTCTTCTTAGCTCCTCCCGGAGTATCCTTGAGGTTTGTGGGGATGAGGTTTCCTTCATTGTCACGGACGTAATTGCCCTTTGCATCCTCTTCATATCTTGCGCCGTTCTTTGCGAGGAAGTTTATAACATAGGGGTCATTGTAAATGGGGAGGAATGCGTCATACGCATCTGCGTATTCCGTTGCGATAAAGGTTGACCAAACCGGGTCAACTATTGTGCCGTAGTAATCGTCTCCGCGCCACTCGTTCCACTTAAACCAGTCAAAGTCGGGGTAAAAATCTGCAATCTTATCGAGAAGGATTGCACCTGCACGACCGTATTTTGCCTCGCCGGTATAGACAAATGCCTTTGCAAGGTTATTTATTGCACGTCTTACAACGTGACCTGAAGTGGTGTTGCCCTGACCGTACCAGAGACCTTCGTGGAGATAGTAGGAGATAAATGTGTGCTGAACAGGGCCGCGTCTTGCGCCGTCTGCATAATGTGCAAAGCCTTCGCCGTTATCATAGTAAAGGGGGCTGTAGCCAATCTTTTCGGGGTCTGATTCATAGCGCTGACGGTAGCCGAGAGAGTCGTCAACTGCCCAGCCTGCATCCATATCTGAATAGAGGTTGTTTGTGAGATATCCGCCCGGAACTCCGTAGCCATAGTATGCATACCATTCATCGTTTCTCGGGTCGTTTGCATACCATGCTTCACTTGCGATTTCGGGATACTTTCCGTTGTTTGCATAGTATTCCGCAAAGTGCTTTTCAAAGGGTGATGTATGTGTACATTCGCCGCCTGCCTTAACATCTTCACAGACAAACATTTCGTGGTGCTTCTGTAAAGCTGTGAGATAATCCCACTTTCTTCCGCTTTCGGAAAGACCGAGCTTGTAGAATGAGCCGAAGTCATTTGACGGGAACTTTCTCTTACAGATGGGGCATTGCACCTTCCAGGGGTCATTGAGAGCATTTACTCCCCAACCGTAGGAGCCATATTCCTTACCGACATCCTCACCGCAATATCTGCACTTGAACTTCTCGGGGTCACCCGTATGACCGATGTGATACCAGCGGGGTAACCCTTCCGGAACGATGAGGTTATAAATCTTTTCAAAGTTGTCAACAAAGGGATCTGCCGCCGCCTTCACCTTGTTGACCTCTTCTCTTGCCCAGGCATATTTTGAAGTATTGTTCTTTGCGTTTTCACGCTCCTCGAGTGTGTAAATCTGGGGATCGATTGTCATATCCCAGGTTACTTCAAAGGGGATGGGAGCAATCTCAATGCCATCGGCCGCACCGTTCTTGTATTCGGAAGAAACCGTTGCACCGAGAGTGATTGAGCCCACCGCTGTACCGTAGATATAGTTTCCTGAAAGCTCTGCGATACCATCGGCACCCTCGAGAATTTCCCAGGTTACATATTCTTCGGGGATTTCTATTGTGTTTCCGCTGTTCATTGTTGCGGAAAGCTTAAGCTTTAGTCCGCCGTAAACGTATACGGAGGTGGGTGATGAAACGGAGATACCGTTTTCAACTATTCCCGAATCATCGGAAACTGAAACTGTCATTCTTGCAGTATTCACCATTCCGTCATAAGTAATCTCAGCCGTAATAATCGCCTCGCCTTCGCTCTTACCTGTTACAACGCCGTTTTTATCAACAGTTGCAACAGCTGTGTTCTGCGATTTGTATTCAACAGATTTAAGCTTTTCGGGAACAACCTCAATGGGGTTTCCGTTAAGAGCAAAGAGAGAAAGCTCGGTTTCAGAACTTTCGCCGAGACCAAGAACGGTCTTGTCGCCCGAAAGCTTCATTTCTGCGCTGTTGAATGCATCCTGATTGATAAATGTCATATAGAGGGGGTATGCGCAGTCGCCCGAAGTGCCTGCAGCTCCGCCTTCGCCGATTCGATATACAACGATATATTCGCCCGGCTCAACATTGAATGTGCCGAAGGTCTTTTCAACCTTTGATGCATCGGAAGAAGCATAGAAATCTGCACTTCCAACGAAATAATCGCTGCTTCTTACTGTCTTTCCGAGGATGTCTGCTTCATTTTCGCTTGTTGCCGGCATTACATACATATCAAGAAGTGCCGAACGGTAGCGGAGAAGTCCCATCATCATATCTGCACGGTAAATTCCGCCTTTTGAGAACTTTACCTTAAATGCAAAGTATGAATTATAGAGGTTTTCTCCCCCTGTAAATACTATCTGTGCATACTGAAACTTTTCCGTTGCAAGGGGGATTGTGGGGTAGCTTGAAAGGAGATTGTTTGCACCAAGGAATATCCAGGGACGGTAGTCGGAATATACCTTGATATCGTCAAGGAGTGTCTGTGTATCGCCTGTGTATGCACCTGCACGGAGGTCAATCACAACGTTTGCGGAAGCTTCTTTTTCCTCCGTTGTAACGGTGATTTTCACAATATCGCTGTCAACTATGTTGCCGCGTGCGTTAATCTTTGCCTGAACGTATGCAACACCCGGTCCGACCACGCTTATCTTGTCGCCGTTCTTTGCGAGAACGCCTGCAGGTGAATCGGAGGTGATGTCAACGCTTATGATTGTGCCACCGTTTATAACCTTACGGTTATTAAGCTCAAAGCCCGAGGTGAAGGAGAGTGTATCTCCGAGAGCAGGGGTTGTATCTGTATAAAGATATGTATTCATAATACCGAAGTTTTCATTCACGGTAATCTCGGTTTCGGCATAGCTTATTGTGCCGTTTGAGATAACACAGGTATCAAGAGTTGCAACGCCTTCCGAAAGAGCTGTGATATAGCCTGTTTCCTCGTCATAGGAAATGATTTCCTCATCGCCCTCGTGAACCGAGAAGATAAGCTCTGCATCGGAAAGGGAAGCCTTTGTGCCGTCTGAATATGTTCCTTCAACGGAAGAAACGGTAACACTCTCTCCTACTCCGATTTCATCTTCGGAAAGGTATGTTGTTACATCTGTTTCGCGGAAGTTACCGCTGAGGTGTACGCCCTTCAAGAGAACATAACGTGCATTGGGGTTTTTATAGCTTCCGCAGGTCTTTATTATCATAAGATACTCTGCATAGCCGTTTGTTTCATAATCAAGCTCGCTTGATGCCACAAACTCACCTGCAAATGCAACTCTGCCAACAGCATCGAGAGCTTCGTTTAAGTCTGCATCTGCAACGAGATTTTCCTTTACCATATATGCTTCTGCCGCTGCTGCAACGGATGAGAAGTTCATACCCGAGGTATAAGGTACCATATAGATTTCTGCACGGCCGCCGTTTTTATACTTGTAGCCGCTTACGTCAACATTATATTTGCCGGGAGCCGGAACCTTTACCTTGTATGCTACCCAGTCACCGATTTCACCTGACATATCGGTGTAGCTTGCACTACTTCCAAGGTATGCACCCTTTGAGTCGGGGCGTGTCATATGAGCAGAAACAAGTCCCCAGGGACGGTCTGAGCCATAATCACGCATTGCATAATTGTTGTATTCTGCCTCCGTTACAAGGTGACCCTGCTTTGCACCGGAAACAACAAGACCGCCTGTATTGAAGTCCTGATATGCAGTATTTGTGAAGAAATACTCCATATCATAGCCCGAAAGCGGGAGAGGCTCTAAAACAGTAAGCTCAATTTCCTCACTCTTTGTAACGCCTGCAAGAGTTGCGGAAACTTTGATCTTCGCATCGCCAAGCCCTACTGCAAAGACCTTGCCCGACTGGGTCTTGATAAGTGCCTCACTATCGTTTTCAAGAACATCTATTGAAACAGTTGCGGCACTTCCGTCGATTTCCTCCTCACCGGAGAAGAACTTAAGCTCGGGGCAAAGCTCTTCGCCGAGTCTTACATCGCCGAGTTCTGCCTCAATAGAGGTGAGGGCAAAGGTACGCTCAAAATCAAGGCTTCGGAGATAACCGTAGTATCTTCCGTCGCTTGTGTCTTTCGCTCCCATTTCGTTTGTGAAGATAAGGTAGTATTCACCCTTTTCAACCACTACCGGGTCTCCCATTGAAGGAGATGCTGCAGCGCTGTTTGTGTGGGTGTCAACGGAAATAACCTTCTGTGTTTTTGCATTTGCAAGAACGTCTGCAATAACAAGAGAATCGGAGGTCATCTTGTATGCGCCGTCTGCAACGTTTTTCGGAATCATATGGATATTTACCTTGCCTGTATATCCTGCCTTTGTGAAGTTAAGAGAGGGGATAAATGTTCCCTTATCACTAAAGGTTGCGGCAAGTACAACAAAGTTATTGTCGACAATATCCTTGCGTGCATAATACTGGAATCCGTCGGCATATACGCCGTTGCCCGGGATATTATGGAGATTTACATAATACCAGGGGTCGGAAACATCGGGGTTTACTGTAGCTGTGCTTGTAAACTTCGATACGTTTACTGCACTGCTTGAACCCGGTGCATATGCGGAAAGAGTGAAGTTGAAGCTGAAATTGTCAACTCTCTCGGGCTCTTTCCACGGAGTGAGGGTGAGCTTTGTGAGCATTCCGTAAGTTCTTGTATCGTTTGCCTGAACATCGCCTTCGTTTGCGACTACAAAGAGATAGTAATCACCTGCGGTAAGGTTAATCTTTTCGGGGTATGCATCCGGAGTTGTTGCATTGGGATGTGTGTCATATGCTGCGATGTGTAAAACATCTGCATCCGGATCTGTCATTGAAGAAAGTGCAATAGCCGCCCTTATATCTTCAATCTTTGTCACATCCCAAGCCTTTGAGGAGACAAAAGTTTTTTCTGCAAGGTAGAGGTCTACCTTCTCACCGTAGGTGATGGCAGTACGTTCAACACTCGGAACAAACGCACCATCAACCTCTGCACGGAGAGTAAATACAACTGCATTGGAATTAAGCTCTGCTTCTTTCTGCTTTGTGTAGAAGCAGAGACCGTCATTCTGGAATCCTGCATAATTTTCGTTTATGTAGCTTTCAAACTTCCAGTAAGCCGACTTTGCAGGGTCAATGGTATAGTTATTGATGTTTGCGGAAGAAACGGTACCCGTTCCGGTATAATCGGAAAGCACCTTCCAGGAGAAGTCGTATGTCCATACCTTCTCGCTTTCATCAACATAGGGATTGAAGGTAAGCTTATTCAGCATTCCGTAGGTTCTGTCCTCGGCTGCATAGTTTATTGAGCCTTCGTTTGCAATTGCAACGAGATAATAGTCTGCCGCTTCAAGATTTACCTTCTTTGCAAGGGCATCTGCCACTGTTGCATTGGGGTGAGTATCATATGACGCAAGATAAACTACATCCGCATCTGCATCTGTCATTGAAGAAAGTGCAATTCCCGACTGAATTCCTGCAATATCCGTGATATCGACATTGTTTTCTTCAACAAAAGACTTTTTCACCATATAGAGGTCTACCTTCTCACCGTAGGAGATTGCAGTATGCTCTATTGCAGGGGCATATGTGCCTGCCGTGGGAACCGTGAGGGTGAGAACAACTGCATTAGAGTCCTTCTCGGCAGCCTTCTGTCTTGTATAGAAGCAGAGACCGTCAGGCTGGAAGCCGACTGTTCCCTCGTTTATGTGAGTTGTATACTTCCAAACCGCCGACTTTTCCGGGTCGTGGGTGTAAGTATTTACATTGCTTGTATTGAGAGATTTATTCGGAGTTGCATAATCCGAAAATGCAGCTGTTGAGAAGTCAAACACGATTGGTGCAAGCGCTTCTCCCTCAACTGCTCCTGCAGTCAATGCAACAGTCGGCAAAAGCCCGATAAGCATTGAAAGTGCAAGAATAAGAGATAACGTTCTTTTCATACTTTTTCCTCCTTAGTGAGAATATTTTTCAAGGCGGATAGCCTATGATACTATAATAAACTATAAAAGCAGCCCGATTCAACACAACTTTGTATCAAATCGGGCTGTTTTTAGTTGATATGTGGGGTTGGTTGTGGTATAATGAAGGAAAGAGGATTTTCGGGAGGAGCAGAGCCCCTCCCCTACAATAAAATTTTGCATTCTGCATTGATACAAAGGAGTCCAATATGCTTTCGCTTCATAATACTGTCGGGCTTATGTCGGAGGAGAGGCCTGTGCGTGTTTCCACACAGACTGTCCGTGACAGCGATTTTTCCCACTTCCACGAAATCATTCAGCTGTGCTTTGTGTTGTCGGGAGAGCTGCGTCATATAATAGACGGTAAGGAATATATCCAGACCTCCGGCACCTGCGCCTTTATTCTCCCCTATATGTCCCATATTCTCGATTCAAAGACAAGTGACGATACTCCGGTTATCGTTTATGTATGGTTTCCCGAAAGCTTTATCACAGATTTTGGAGCAGACTTCTTTTCCTATACCGATGCCGCACATTTTGAGGGCAAAAAAATCCCCGTGGTAACAGACTTCGGAGAAGATTGCGATAAGGCTTCGGCATTTGTGAGAAAGCTTGTAAGTGAGTTCAACCGCGGTACGGATATGTCGCTTGATGCCATACGTGATTCCATCGCTTCACTTTTCCGCCTTGCCTGCCGGGAAAAGCAGAATATAAAGCTCACACCTGTCCGTCGCAAACGTTTTGAGAAGCTTTGGAAATCGGTTTCCCATATCCGTGAAAATTATAGGGAAAGGCTTGATATTGATTTTCTTGCAGGTCTTTCCGGTATGCCGCGGCGTACCTTCACCGAAAACTTCCGAAAGCTCACGGGTTTTTCTCCCAATATGTATTTAATCTCTGTCCGCCTTGCAAAGGCAGTTACACTTTTCGGCTTTGACCTTCTCCACGAGGAGATTGCAAAGGAATCGGGGCTTTCTAACCACGCAAACCTTGCCCGAACCTTCCGGAAATACCTCGAGATATCACCCTCCGAATATTTTGAACGGCATCTTCTTGATACAAGCATACATTATCAGAAATCCCTTCGTGAAAAATATCCCTTCCTTGCAGAAGAAAGGGATAGGCAAATGAAAACCCCGAAAGCATAGTGCTTTCGGGGTTGTTGTTTTGTGGATGTTTATTCTGATTTACGCCAAACATGGGTTCCGGCGTGCCGAGGGCGGCACGCCCTACGTTTTTGTTTGTGTGTGGGAGTTATCTTAATGGCTATACACTACCTGATAATCACCGTTTGCATCTACATATACCACATATCCGCGTGCGGTGGTGTAGCCTTCCTCAACAGGGGGCTTTGCGGTGAACTGACCGTGAGAAAGGTTTCTGTTGCTCTTTGCCTTATACTGACAGCTGTCTACTGTCATATTATAACCGTCTCCGAAGAGAATACCTGCTTCAACTATCTCAAAGCCGTTTGCATCGTATTCTATCATTCTTGCTCCACCACGTTTTCCGTTGTTATCAAGAACGATTATCGGCTTCTCCGGTCTGACACCGTCTTCACTTGTTATCTCAAAGTCTGCCCATACATAATATGTATACTCTGTTCCGTAGGCAACTACCTTGTCGTTACGCTTCCATATCTTTGCGGTATCGGATTTGTTCTCAATCTTATCACCGTAAGAATACTCTGTATCGGTAATTGTTTCTGCATTAAAGGTTCCCACTACCTTTGTGAGAAGGTCTTCTACTATTGTGTCTGCTGTAAACGCTGTTTTTGCATCGGTCATCCATGCGCTGAAAACATAACCCGTGATGCTCGGAGCATCGGGAAGCTCTACCTTTCCTTCTTCATTCGCAACTGCACTTCCGACAAATCCGCCGTTTTCGAGGTAGAACTCAACTACCTTTGCATCGTCTGCAACAGCATCAGAGTATACTGCGGTGAGGTATGTATTTGTCAATGCCTTGAAGGTATAAGTTGCACTTTCTGATACCGGAATACCGTTTTCCTCTGTTCCAAGTACCCAGTAACGGAATACTTTTCCGGAAATCTCCGGTGCAGTCACCTTTACTTCTGCACCCATAATCCACTGCCCAACGCTGTAATCATCGCCAATCTGTGTTGCAACGGAAATCTGCTTCGGAGTTACCTTGATTGTAACTGTATCGGTTACTGCAACACCGTCAATAGTTGCGGTTGCCTTTATTTTTGCATCACCCACTGCAACTGCAGTCACAGTATTTCCCGAAACTGTTACAACACCCGGTGTGAGATTTTCATATGTTACTTCTGCCGAGATTTCGTTATCACGGTTATCATAAGCCTTTGCGGAGAGAGTTGTTTTCTCACCGACTTCGAGAGCTGTATCTGCAGATGCTGCAGATATACTGTTTGTCTTTGTGAGGGTGAGAGTTTCGGGATAACCCCAGAGCTTTGTTCCCGAATCGTTGATGATTCCTTCATCGTTGTTTTCAAGAACGAACATAAGGTAAACCGAATTTTCATCAATATTAACAGGGCTTCCCTCATATGTTTTTGCAACAGTTTCGTTTGTTCCTACATAGAGATTTACGGATGCAATCTTTACCACATTTTCATCTGCAACAAGCTCCGGAACGGAGAAGCTTGCCGCATCTTTGAGATTCCACTTTGCATCTGCATATGAAGTGGGGATAAGATATACATTCTGTCTTCCGCAATAATCTCTTCTCATATAAGAGAGAGTTGGAACAAATGTTCCCGGCTTATCAACAGAGAGCTTGAAGATTATTGCATTGTTATTGAAGTTTTCTTCTTTTACACTGTGCTGGAGACCGTCATCATAGAGACCAGATGCATAGATGTTTTTATCGGAAACATATTCCCAGATACCTGTTGAAATATCTTCTCTGAGCTCTTTGATGTTATTGAGTGCCGGTGCCTTATCGGAGGGAACTTTCAACTCTTTTACCGCAGCAGCTGTGAACACATACTTCGGATCCCATACTGCGGATACCGAAACATCAACCTTTGCGCTGTAGCTTGTCCCCTCAACCTTTGCGGTGATTGTCGCCTTACCTTCGTCAACACCGATAACAGTGTTTCCCGAAATCTTTGCAACGGAAGGATCGGAGCTTTCAAAGGTAATCGCACCCGGAAGTGCATTTCCTTCAGCATCAAGTGCTGTTGCAGAAAGGGTTGCACTCTTTCCTATTGCGATATTATTATTGGAAACCTTAAAATCAAAGCCTTCAACGTGGTTGAGAGCAAGCTCTGAGAAATAGCAATAGTAATATCCGCTTCCGTTTGAAGTCGTGTCACATCCCTTTGAGGTGACCATAATAATATAGCTTTCCCCTGCCGGGAGATAGAAGCTCTCGCCTGTTACCGGAGAGGTTGCGGAGGAGTTCGGTGCCTGGTCAACAGAAATACCGAGCTTGCTCTTTCCTATAAGAGCCTTTGTATTTGCCATTGTGCTGAAATCGAGTCCCGATGCAGCAACATCAGCGGCTGAAATGAAGTACATATCAAGCTTTCCGTTTTCGCTTGTCTTTGTGAAGGTAAGTGTGGGCTGATATATACCGGGAGCATCTGTAGCTATTTTCATAACAACTGCATTATCCGCAAATTTCACAATCGGATCTGTACAGAAGAAAGCAGTGTTCGCATTTATGTATTTATTTGTCATATTGTGGTTTGCCACAATACACCAGGGGGCTGAAACATCGGTTTTTATATAGTCAAAGCTGTTTGCCAACCAAAGGTTTGTTCCGATGGCGTTTGTATTGAAAGCGGCGTTTTTGAAAACATATTTCGGATTCCAAACAACCTCGCAGGAAACATCAAAGCACTCGGAAACGGTGATATCACCGACCTTTGCGGAAACGGTTATGGTTGCATTTCCTCTGCTTGCTGCCTCAACAAGACCTGTATCGGAAACAGTTACTGCAGCATTGTTTGAGCTCTCATAGGAAATTTCGGCATCGGTTACCAACGCATCATTTTCGTCTGTTACCGAAACGGAAAGCTGGGTGCTCTCGCCCGGCTTCATGGTAGCCTTCTCCCCTGTTACATCAATGGTTGCACGGCTGTCAAGAGAGATTGCCTTTACTGCGGAATAGTATCTTGTTCCGTCATTGGTCTGATAGTCGGATTTGTTCATAACTATGAATACATAGTATTCCTTATCCTTGAGACTGAGTCCCTCGATTGAATAGGAATCAGGACGGCTGTTTGCAGATCCTGCATCGGGAATAGCCTGAAGGTTTGACTCAACCTTATCCATAACACAGATTGTATTTGCATCGGAAATAACTGCGGAGATATCGGAAATCTTTGTCACATCACCCCAGGTTGCATCTGCATAAGCTGCAGGAACAAAGTAGAGACCTATTTTCCCCGAATATTTAAATCGTGTGTAGTCAACCTTTGCATCATAAACGCCTGCACGGTCAAGAGATGCCTTGAGAATAAGTGCAGCATTGCCGTAGTTTGCCTCTTTGCTGACATAGGGCATTGCACCGTCATTGCTTACCAAAACACCTTCGTTATTTATTCCGCCGACATATTTATAATATCCGGTTGATTTTGTGCGGTCGAGAGTATATGTGGTATCGCCCCAGTTATAATAATTATCCGGGCAGTTATATGCATCTTTTGTTATAAGATACACCGGGTTATAAATAACCTCGGCAACATCTTCCGCAAAAACTGTGGGAAGAAGACCTCCTATCATAAGTATTGTGAGTAAAAATGCCAGAAATCGCTTTGTCTTCATTCTGTTTTCCTCCTGTATGTATATTTTTACAGACTAACAGCCTATGATATTATAATAAACCACATATACAGCTCAATTCAACACCTTTATGTGACACATCGGGCAAGTTTTTATTGATGTTTTGTTTGGGTTGTGGTATAATGGGGATGCGGAACGACCTGCGTGTCGTTCCGATGACTGTTGTCATAAGGAGGTAATTTTTTATGCTTTCGCTTCACAATGTTGTTTCACATATGTCGGTGGGGCGGCCTGTGCGTGTTTCCACCCAGACTGTGCGGGACCGTGACTATTCGCATTTCCACGATATAATTCAGCTTTGCTTTGTATTGTCGGGAGAGCTTCGCCACATAGTCAATGGCAAGGAATACATACAAGGGCCCGGCACCTGTGCTTTTCTTCTCCCGTATATGCCTCATATGCTGGACTCAAAGATAAGCGACGATACTCCTGTTATTGTTTATGTATGGTTTCACGAAAGCTTTCTCCGTGACCGTGGTGCGGATTTCTATTCCTATACCGATGCCGCACACTTCGAGGGCAAAAAAATCCCCGAAGTGATTGACTTCGGAGAAGATACAGATGCGGCAAAGGCTCTTATACGTCAGATGATAAGCGAGTTTGATAAAAACCGTGCAATGTCCCTTGATATTATGTATGAAGCCATCCTTTCCCTTTTCCGCCTTGCCTGCAAAACACCTCAGGACAAAAAAGCATCGAAGCTTTTAAGGAACAATGTTGAAAAGATACGCGCATCCATAAATTATATGCAGGAGCATCTTGCAGAGAAGCTTGATATTGATTTTCTCTCAGACCTTGCAGGAATGTCGAGAAGGTCATATACCTTCCACTGCAGAGAGATTACCGGACTTTCTCCGAATCTTATGCTGACCTCCATCCGCCTTTCAAAGGCAGTACACCTTCTCTGGCAGGATGTCCTCCACGATGACATTGCAAGAAGCTGCGGACTTTATGACCATACAAACCTTGCTCGCACCTTCAAGAAGTATCTCGGTGCAACGCCAACAGGATTCCAGCGTCAGAGAATCCTTGATATCCATGTTCCCGAGCAGAAGTCTATGTCAGAGCGATACCCCTGGCTTGCAGAAGAATAGCAAAAACCGCCGCCCGATAAAAAATCGGACGGCGATTGTTTTTTTATTTTGAAGCTTAGTCGTCTATGCTGTTGTCGGTTGCTCTTGCATAGATTGCAAGAACTTCCTGTGACGGCTTCTTATCAATGAGTGTGACAACAACTGCGGCGATTGCACCGAGAATGAAGCCGGGGATGATTTCATAGATGCCTGTAACTGCTGTGAGCGCCTCGCCTCCGCATACCGGGAGCCAGAGCCAGAGCATATCGACTGCTGCACCGACAACAATACCTGCAACTGCACCCTTATATGTAAAGCGTTTCCAGAAGAGTGAGAGGAGTACTGCCGGACCGAAGGCTGCACCGAAGATACCCCAGGCATTGGAAACGAGATTCATAATAGCCTGTGCAGCTTCGCCCTCACTACTTGCGATGAAGAATGCAACAACTGCGATAACGAGAACGATGATACGGCTCACCCAGAGCATTTCCTTATCGGAGGCATTCTTTCTGACCATAGGCTTATAGAGGTCAGTGGAGAAGGCAGATGCCGCAACAAGGAGCTGGGAATCGGCTGTTGACATACTTGCCGCAATGATAGCCGCAAGGAGAAGACCTGCGATGAATGAGGGGAATACGTCCTGAGCAAGCTTTACAAAAACAAGAGACTGATTTCCTTTTGCGAGAAGGTCAGCAGAAAGGTCAGTGCCATTTGAATAGATGAACATTCTGCCGAGGTATGCGATAACTATTGTTGCCGCAAGTGAGAGAACAACCCAGATAATTGCAACAGTTGCACTCTTCTTTACCATTGAAGGTCTCTTTATTGCCATAAATCTTACGATGATATGGGGCATACCGAAGTAGCCGAGACCCCAGCCGAGACCGGAGAGAATATCCTTCCAGTCGGCAGAGAAGAAGTCTGCAACGAAAGCAAATGGTGCACCCGTCGGATCGGGGTTCGGATAAACTGTTGTGAGAGCAGAGGTATCGAGGTTACCTGTGATACCTACAACGATGGGAACTATGAGAAGTGCGGCAATCATAAGAAGACCCTGGAAGAAGTCTGTCCAGCAAACTGCCTTGAATCCGCCGAGGAAAGTATATGTAATAACGATGGCGGCAAAGATGAGCATTGCATGCATAGGCTTGAGATCGGGAATGAGGGTTGTGAAAACATCACGACCTGCAACGAAAGCAGATGCGACATAAATTGTGAAGCAAACGAGGAAAACCACCGCACAGATAACACTCAGGGTATGGCTCTTTGAAGCGAAGCGGTTTGAGAGGTACTGAGGAAGGGTGATGGAATCGCCCGATGCTCTTGAGAACTTACGAAGTCTCTTTGCAACTAAAATCCAGTTAGCTGCAGTACCGATTGCAAGACCGATACCGATCCATGCCTGACCGAAGCCGAAGGCGAGTATGCTTCCGGGAAGACCCATAAGAAGCCACGCGCTCATATCGGAAGCCTGAGCACTCATTGCAGTTACCCAGGGACCCATTGCACGTCCGCCGAGGAAATAATCCTTTTCGGTGTTGCTCTTTGACTTGAAGAAGAAGAAAACACCGATTGCAAGCATTGCAATGAAATACAATACAAATGCAAAAATATCCATAAAACATTTCTCCTTATAATATGATATGTTGGAAATTATAGCATAATTAAACAAAAATTGCAAGACTATTGCAAGCTTTATTCCTTTGTGGTATACTTATTTTCATCATAATTGGAGGTAACACATTATGGATAATTCAAAAGTTCTCGCAAAAGTCGGAGGCGTTGTTATAACAGAAGCCGACGTGAACGATACCATTCTCGCTCTCGGTCCCCGTGGTCAGAGCTATGACAATCCCGAGGGCAGACGTGCTGTCCTTGAGCAGATTGTTGCAAAAAACCTCTTCCTTGCAGAGGCAAAGAAGAATTTCTATGAGGGAGACCCCCGCTTCAAGGCCGATCTTGCAAAGGTAAAGGATGAAATGCTTGCAAACTTCGCAATCGAAAAGACTCTCTCCACCATCACGGTAACAGAGGAAGAGCTTAAAAAGCATTATGACGAGCATCAGAAGGAATTTATGGCAGAGGAAACAGTTTCCGCAAGTCATATCCTTGTTGACAGCGAGGAAAAGGCAAAGGATCTTCTTTCCGATATCAAGGCAGGCAAGATTTCCTTTGAGGATGCGGCAAAGGCTAACAGCTCCTGCCCCTCGGGTGCTCAGGGCGGAGACCTCGGCAAGTTTGGCAAAGGTCAGATGGTGCCGGAATTTGATGCAGCGGTTTTTGCAATGGAAGTCGGCGAGATTTCAGAGCCTGTTAAAACACAGTTTGGCTACCACCTTATAAAGCTCACCGGAAAGAACGCACCGGAGCAGATTCCCTTTGAGCAGATGCGTGATAATCTCCGCAAGGCACTTCTCACAAATAAGCAGCAGGCGGCATATTCTTCAAAGTTAAATCAGCTGAAAATCCTCTTCCCTGTTGATATGTATTGATAATATAAAACGGAACGACCTATGTGTCGTTCCGCCTTTCCCCACAACAACAAAAACCGCCGATTGGCGGTTTTTTTTATTTTCTATTCAGGAATCTTGCGAAGGCATCGCCGCGGAGGATTTTCTTTTTATCCTCAACACTTATTTCCGCACCGATAAGCTTTCCCGCACAGGCAGAGGGTGAGCCGTCTGTTCCATAGAGGATTCGGTCTGCGCCGAGCATTGCCACCGCCTGTTCAAGCTGAGGACGGTCATAAACACTTCCGCTCATATCGGTATAAACATTCTTACAATCCTTTATTGCCTTAAGCGACCATTCCCATTCCGCAATGGTAAAGTGACCCATAACAAAGGTTGCCTCCGGGTATTCCCTTGCGGCTCTTGCCATATGATAGCCGTCTGATGCAAGGGGCTGACGGATTCTATTCGGCGGATCCATAAAGCGCATTGAATGCTGAAGTATGGGAATATCAAGCTCGATGCACTTCTCAATTATCGGGCGGTAAACAGGGTCGTCCATAGTATAATCATAATAGAGCTTTACTCCCACAAAGCCGAGGTCCTGCACACAGCGGTCAATTTCATAAAGAGCTTCCTTTGTATAGCCGGGATGAACATATGCCATACCAACGACCTTGCCGGGATAACGCTTCACGCCGTCGTAAATCATATTATTTGCGGAGGTGAACACCTCCGGAGGACAACGCTTGATACTGTTTACGGGAAGTGACATAACATTTAAATCAATCCCGAACTTATCCATAGCCGCCATATAAAGGTCTGCGCTCTCCACATTGAGGGTTTTGAAATCGCCGCCCTTTGACCAGAAATGCTCGTGCCAGTTGACGGTATATGTATCGTGCATAAGCTTTACGCCTTCATATATTCTCATAAGTGATAATCTCCTTTTATTGCCTTGTGTTTCTTATATTGTAAAACAAATCCTTCCGATATTCAAGCAATTTTCGTTACAAATCGGATAATTTTTTTGGCTTTTTCCTCTGCTTTGTGTTATACTTATAAAAGGAGGTGATGTTTAATGCGTGATTTTCCGTTTCTCAATGAGACATGGCTTCTTGACCGTTTGCCGGCAAGAATATCCGCCCAATGCCTGAGGCAGGACGGACATATGCATATGCACTCCCACGTTCAATTTGTTTATACGCTCTCCGGTGAGCTTTCTCACCGTGTGAGGAACGAGCATTTTTCCCAGACCAAAGGCTCTTTTTCCGCTGTTCTGCCTTACACGCCCCACCGCACCTCGCTTTTTAACTCCGAGGATACTCCCGTTATCATATTTATATCCTTCTTTGACGATTTTCTCACAAGTCGCGGATATGATTTCTTCCCATTTGGGGAAAATCCTCACTTTGAGGGCAGAAAAATCCCCGTATTCCACACTCCGGAAAGCGAAGAAAGTGAGCAGAAAACCTCCGGACTCATCCGTGATATGCGAAGTGAGTTCAATCTCGAAGAGAATGCTGATTTTGACAGAATTGCATCTCTTATGGCAGAGCTTTTAAGATGCATATGCACGGAAAAAGTTCAGGCGAGAGAAAAGGTAGCTATGCATCGGCGTGCGGCAGGGGTAAATGCCGCCGTAAGGCATATAGAAGCTCATTATATGGAAAAGCTCGACATCGACACTCTCGCCGAAATTGCAGGTATGTCAAGAAGCACCTTCACCTCGCATTTCCGAAAGATTTGCGGAATTTCAGTTCTGGATTTTATCCTTTCGGCAAGGCTGCGCCATGCATCAGGTATGATGCGCATAGAAAGAGGTCTTACCACAGACGAGATTGCCGCCGCCTGCGGACTTTATGACCACACAAACCTTGTCCGCGTTTTTAAAAGAGTCCTTGGCGTAACTCCTTCGGAGTATGTAATTTCAGTAAAAGGAGAAGCAATAAAATGAACAAAAAAATCCTATGTCTGGTCATATCCCTCTGCATCATATTCTCAAGCTTTGCATCTGCCGCGGACTTTTCGGATGTCCCCTCCGACAGCGAATATTATGATGCAATATCCCACCTTGCCAATAAGGGCATAATCAACGGCTATTCCGACGGCACTTTCAATCCATCGGGCAATATAACCCGTGCTGAGGCATCTGCGATAATTGTGAGAAGCGCAGAGCTTGATTCCGATTCCGCCCCCTCCACCATATACCGGGATGTTCCCGAAAATCATTGGGCACGGGGATATATTATGGCGGCAACGGAGGCAAAAATTTTAGACGGCTTCGGAAACGGAATATTCTCGCCTTCTGGAAATGTCACCTATAATCAGATTATCAAGATGATTGTTTGTATGATCGGCAAAGAAGACTCCGCCCGTGAGCTTGGCGGATGGCCTATGGGATATGTGGATGTTGCCCTGGAGCTTGATATAATCGACAGAAGCACATACAGTTCCATTCTCTATAAAAAGCTCGGTGATTCCCCTGCACCGCGCGGAGATGTTGCGCTCTTTATTTATAATGCACTTGAGAGTGTTGAGAATAACACCTTGCGTGTGGACAATGAGGAATTTGTTCTCGGAATGTCTGCCGAAAACCTCGGTACTCCCGATGAAATACTCTCCTCAAGTGCAAACTTCCGCTGGTATGTGTATAACACAGACACATACAGGAATTTCTACGCAATAGGTGTTGACAAAAACCGTGTGGTTGCCATCGCCGCCACGGGTATCGGTTTTAATTATAAAGGCTACATCTGCGGAAGCTTTAAGGCGAATGATGAGAAAAGCGAATTTATTTATACCGACTCAAATGACAACAACATTATCCACAGCGTTTTGATTTTTGACGATAATTATGATATCGGTTTTTCCGATTCTGTTTCAATATCTTCGGATAAGCTTTCGGGTGAGAGCAAGATGAATTTTCATTTCACAAATGCATTCAGGGTCTACCACGGCTTAAAGTCTCTTAAATGGAGCGACAAGGCCGCAAAATCCGCACGACTCCACAGCGAGGATATGGCAGAAAATGATTATTTTTCTCACACGGGTCAGAACGGCTCTACCTGTGCTTCAAGAATGGAAGCACAGGGCATTGACTGGAGCTACTGCGGAGAAAACATCGCCGGCGGCACAATCCGATATTTGGGCTTCCATTCCTTTGACGGCTGGGTAAATTCATCGGGGCACAGAACCAATATGTTAAAAGAACCTTTCACTTATCTCGGTGTGGGAATAGCATATGACCAAAGCAGTAAATACACCTATTACCACACCCAGAATTTCCATAATTGAGGTTTTTTCGATAACGTAATGTATAATGATAAGCAAATTCAACAAATGAATATCAAAAACACGTCCAAAATCGGACGTGTTTTTTGTTGGTGTTGTATGTATATTTGCATTGTAGGGGCGGGGTTCTACTCCGCCCGATTTTCCACAAATTCAAGAACACGCTGTAGGAGAACTGCTACTTCTGCTCTTGTTGTGTTGTCGTTGGGTGCGATGAGGTTGTTTTTGCCGTTTACGAGTCCTGCACCTATGAGGGCTGATACTGCTTCTTTTGCGTAGTCGGGGACGGAGTCGAAGTCCTCGTAATCCGGGCGGATGATATCCGCCCCTACAAATTTGTCCTTGAGGACTCGATATACCATGAGCATCATATCGCAACGCTTGATATTATCACGTGGAGCGAACAAGTTCGCGCCTATGCCGCCGACGAGTCCTGTGTTTCGGGCGATTGCAAGTTCTTTTGCGAAGTAATCGGACTCACTTACGTCTGCGAAGTTTTCGGTGTTGTCGCTTTCCTTCTCAAATGCTCTCACAAGGAGAATTGCAAAGTCTGCTCTTGTTATATTATTTGCCGGTGAAT
>JAFSEA010000014.1 GCA_017435965.1 Oscillospiraceae bacterium | reverse complement strand
AACCCCTCCCCTACGTTATTATTCAGAATATCCCTCTAACGCTGTGTTTCCACCACAAATTGTAGGGCGTGCCGACCCCGGCACGCCGTTTTTTGTTTGGGGGCAGTCCCGTAACTTTCGTGACGGAACGATGCATATCAGACGTCCGTAACCACCCGTAGGGGAGGGGTTCTACCCCTCCCGCAACCTTCGTGGCGGAACGGGACTTCCGTCGGGCTCCCTCCGTCTCGGTTTCACCGAGCCACCTCCCTCCCGGAGGGAGGCTTTTGATAACATATTATATAAAACAATGCAAAAATAATATACCTAAATCAAAAAACCACCCGTAGGTGGTTTTTTTGTTATTTCGGCTGAATAATCTCGCCTTTTTCGTTGATGTAGTGAGCTTTGTCGTCGATTTCGACCCACGCAAGACCGTTTGCCTCAAAGTCTTCTGCGAAGTCAAACTGCGGCTCTATCACTATTTCACCTTTTTCGTTGATATAGCCACATTTGCCGTCGACTTCGACCACCGCAAGACCGTTTTCCGCAAAGTCCCATGCCTCGTCAAACTGCGGCTCTATCACTATCTCGCCTTTTTCGTTGATGTAGCCCCTTTTGCCGGTTTCATAGTCCCCAATTCTGACCATCGCAAAACCGTTTTCCGCAAAGTCTCCTGCAACGTCAAACTGCGGCTCTATCACATACTCGCCTTTTTCGTTGATATAGCCCCATTTGTCGTCGATTTCGACCGCCGCAAGACCGTTTTCCGCAAAGGAGTATGCCCAGTCAAACTGCGGCTCTATCACTATCTCGCCTTCTTCGTTTATGTAGCCATATTTGCCGTCAGCTTTGACTCTTGCAAGTCCGTCTGCCGCAAAGATGGATGCCGAATCAAACTGCGGCTCTATCACTATCTCGCCATCCTCGTTGATATAGCCACATTTGCCGTCAACCAAGACCACCGCAAGACCGTTTTCTGCAAAGGAGGCTGCATCGTCAAACTGCAGCTCTATCACTATCTCGCATTTTTCGTTGATATAGCCATATTTGCCGGTTTCATAGTCCCCAATTCTGACCGCCGCAAGACCGTTTTCCGCAAAGTCGTCTGCCTCGTCAAACTGCGGCTCTATCACTATTTCACCTTTTTCGTTGATATAGCCCCAACCTTTGCCGTCAACAGAGACCACCGCAAGACCGTTTTCCGCAAAGGCGTATGCCCAACCAAACTGCGGCTCTGCCACATACTCGCCTTTTTCGTTGATATAGCCATATTTGCCGTCGATTCTGACCATCGCAAGACCGTTTGCCGCAAAGTTCCATGCATCGTCAAACTGCGGTTCTGCAACATACTCACCCTTTTCATTGATATAGCCGTATTTGTCGTCGACTTTGACCCTCGCAAGACCGTTTTCTGCAAAGTTCAATGCCTCGTCAAACTGCGGCTCTATCACTATCTCGCCATCCTCGTTGATATAGCCATATTTGCCGTCGACTTCGACCGCCGCAAGGCCGTTTTCTGCAAAGTTCCATGCATCGTCAAACTGCGGCTCTATCACTATCTCGCCTTTTTCGTTGATATAGCCCCATTTGCCGTCTACTTCGACCCTCGCAAGACCGTTTTCTGCAAAGTTCAATGCCTCGTCAAACTGCGGTTTTATCACATACTCGCCTTTTTCGTTGATATAGCCCCTTTTGCCGTCGACTTTGACCATCGCAAGACCGTTTTTCGCAAAGGATTCTGCATAGTCAAACTTCGGCTCTATCACTATCTCACCTTTTTCGTTGATGTAGCCACATTTGCCGTCTACTTCGACCCTCGCAAGACCGTTTTCCGCAAAGTACCATGCACCGTCAAACTGCGGCTCTATCACTATCTCACCTTTTTCGTTGATATAGCCACATTTGTCGTCGACCCAGACACTCGCAAGACCGTTTGCCTCAAAGGGCTCTGCCAAATCAAACTGCGGCTCTATCACATACTCGCCTTTTTCGTTGATATAGCCACATTTGTCGTCGACATAGACCTCCGCAAGGCCGTTTTCTGCAAAGTCTCCTGCAACGTCAAACTGCGGCTCTATCACTATTTCACCTTTTTCGTTGATATAGCCCAATTTGCCGTCGACTTTGACCCACGCAAGACCGTTTTCCGCAAAGTCGCCTGCATAGTCAAACTGCGGTTCTATCTTTTTTTCGCCATCTGCTGTGCAGTAGCCGTATTTTTCTGTTGCTTCGTCATAATATGGGACGAGAAGGGTTGAAGTTTCTTCTGCTGTTGTGGTTTCTTCTGCAGGTGGCTGGACTGTTGTGGTTTCTTCACCGGGTTTTAAGAAAATCAGTGCCGCAACAGAGAGAACTGCTATTATTGCAAGCACAATCGCAATCGGCTTTATTATGTTTTTCTTTGGCGGAGAAGTTACTTCCGCTTCACCGTCATTTTTATAATTCTTACCCGTGTCGGGCGGTGGGGTTTCTTCGGATTTAAGATTTTTCCCCGTGTCTGCAGGCATTTCACGAACTGGCTCTTTTTCCTCACCGAGAAGCTCCGACACATTTATTGCCTTACTGCAATATGGACAAACTACTTTTGTTACATCATCGTCAACTTTTATCTGATTATTGCAAGTTCTGCACCACAATGCTATCACAAAATCATCCCCCGTTTTGTATATATCTTTACTGCGATTATACCATACCACCGGCTATCGGTCAATAAGGGAAACTCCCAATAACATATTGTATAAAATGGTGTAAAAATAACATATACAAATCAAAAAGCCACCTTTTGGTGGCTTTAATTATGTTCAAAACACATATTTTTAATTTAAGGCATATGCTGAAGAATCTGTGACTTTGCTTTTGCTTTTTTATATACGAACATAAACATAATCGAATGGAATACAAATGTTCCGCCCCAGGAGAGTGGGTAGCACACATAGAGTGCCTCGATTGTGTTGAAGGATTTAAACGCCGTGAATATCCATACCAGTCGAATTCCGCAAACGCCTATGATTGATGACACCATATTGAAGAAGGATGCTCCCATTCCTCGGAGTGCACCACTCATAATCGTCATAAGACCCATTATTCCGTAGGAATAACCTACAACGCTGAATTTGCGAAGTCCCATTTCAATAGAAGCGGCATCGTCGGTATATATGCGGATGAGATTTTCTCCGAATAAGAAAGTCAAAAGTGACTGAATTGCCCAGATACCTATCATATAGACAAAACAGATAAAAATAGTTTTCTTTATTCTGTCAAATTTCTTTGCACCGAAATTCTGGCTTACGAAAACAAGGGATGACTGGTAAAAGCTTGAGCACATTTCGCTGTAAAACTCTGTTATACTGTTTACCGCGGCACTTCCTGCAGTTGCCGCCGGTCCAAAACTATTGACTCTCGACTGAACGATAACATTTGCCGAAGAAAAAACGGAGCTTTGGATAGCCGACGGGAGACCAAACTTTATCATTTTGATAAAGGGCTCTTTATAAACACGAACTCTTTTGAAGAATATTCGTGTTTCGTCCTCTTCATTACTTAAAATATAAAGCACCGCTACGGCTGTGAAAGCCTGTGAAATAATGGTTGCAAGGGCAACGCCGCCTGATTCCATTTTAAAAACGCACACGAAAAGGAGATTAAGTCCCACATTTATGATGCCGGAAATTGAGACAATATACAAAGGACGTTTTGCATCTCCCTTTGCTCTCAAAATCGCCGCACCAAAGTTATATGTAAGTGCCGGCACAAAGCCGATTGCGATAACACGGAAATATATGATTGCGTGAGGAAGGACATTTTCGGGGACATTGACCATAGAAAGGAGTTGTTCCGTAAACAGGAGACATACTACGGAAATGACAACGCCGCCGCAGATTGCAACTGCAATAGCGGTGTGAGCAGCTTTACTTATTTTCTCACGCTCTCCTGCACCTATTGCCTGACCGAGAACGATTGTTCCGCCGGCAGAAAGGCCGAGAATAAAATTTAAAAACAAGTTTACGACAACTGTGCACGTGCCAACACCTGCAAGGGCATCTGCACCTGCGAATTTTCCGACAACTGCAACGTCTGCGGCACTATATAGCTTCTGCAGGAATGCAGTCATCATATAAAAGAGGGCAAATTTTAAGATTTTACCCCACAAAGGACCTTCTATCATATCTGATTTGTTAGTTCTGAGTGCCATATCATCACCCCACAATATGACATTATAACACAGAGGAAAGATATGTACATAGACTACCCACAACAATATGGATTTTTTAACACAAAATCAAATTATAATCTTGCGAAAAAAATTCCCATATGATAGAATATAAGCTGATTTTAAGTTGTGTGGTGATAAATTTATGTTTAATAACATAGAAAATTTAAAAATAGAAAATATCTATCGTGGAACTTCAAAATCCCGTTCCTCTGTGCTTTCAAAAAAAACAACTTCCATCCTTCTTCGCACAGAGGGTTGTATGCGATATTTTTTTCCGGATGAAACTCTTGACGTGCCGGAGGGAAATATAATCTTCGTGCCACGTGGTGCTGCCTTTGAAACCGTTGCCGTGAGAGAGCCATGCAAATTTGTGAGCATAACCGTTTCCGCAGATTTTCCCGAGGGAACACTTCCCTTCACACAATCCATTGAGGATTTTCACGAAATTTCGGAATTAAGCAATATTCTCCCTGAGTTATGGAAATTCGGAAACAAGTCCGAGCATTATAAATGTTATTCATTTTTTTACAGTCTTCTTTCCTGGCTTGAAAACCAATCTCACATAGACAAAAAGAAGGAAGACATTATCTCGCCTTCCGTTTCATATCTGAAAAAGCATATTTACGATTGTGATCTGAAGGTTGACATTCTCCCGGAGCTTTGCGGAATATCGGGAACATATTTCAGAAACCTCTTTAAAATGCGATTCGGAGAAAGTCCACGGGAATATATTCTTTCAAAACGCCTTTCCCACGCAAAAGCCATTATTGAAAGCGGAGATTTTGAAACCATAGCCGATGTTGCCGCAAGCGTCGGATACACAGACCCCCTTTATTTCAGCCGTGCCTTTAAAAAAAAATACGGAGTCTCCCCATCGTTTTATAATGAGCTGTAAGTGGGATCGGAACGACACATAGGTCGTTCCTCAAACATATTAAAACTGCCGGGTGCTTAAAAGCACCCGGCAATATATTAGTATCTTCTTCTGGGAGGACGGGCATCGGGGCCTGTGTAATTGATGATAACACGGCGGTTGGGCTCGTTTCCTACCGATGATGTGGAGATATTTTCCATATCCTGCAAAGCAACGTGGACGATATGACGCTCATAAGCGTTCATCGGCTCAAGTGCCTTGTTTCTCTTATACTTGAGAACGGAAGCTGCAGCACGCTGAGCGAACTTCTCAAGAGATTCGGATCTCTTTGCACGATAATTTTCTGCATCGAGCATAATTCTTGATTTTTCCTCGCCACGGCGATTTACAGCAAGGTTTACAAGATGCTGGAGAGCATCGAGGGTTTCACCGCGGCGACCGATAAGACCGCCGAGACGTTCACCAACGATTTCATAGGTAACGCTTCCGTCTTCGGACTCACGCTTCTCAACTCTTGCATCTTCGCAAATGAAGGAGATAACCTTTGAGAGGAATTCTTCTGCATCGGAGGAAGCAACGCCGCGGATTTCCTTTTTCTCGGCCTTTTTTTCTTCCTTCTTCTCTATTTTCTTCTCGGGCTTTTTCTCAGCCTTCTTTGCAGGTGCTTCTTTCTTTACTTCCGGCTCTGCTTCGTCTGCGAGAACTGTCATAAGAATCTTTGCAGGTACTGCACCAATTCCGAAAAATCCTGATTTCGGATTGTCTATAACCTCAACCGTGACTTCTTCACGCTCGAGACCGAGATCAAGTAGTCCTTTTTCGATTGCGGCATCTATTGTTTTTGCACTGACTTCTATACTACGCGCCATAACTTACCTTTGCGCCTCCTGAATATTATTATTGCTTAATTTTTTCTTATAATAACTTGTTAAAATCGGCTCCTGAATTGCGGAGAAGATGTTACTCATAATCCAATAAAGACCGAGACCTGCCGGCACAACGAAAGCAATCCAGGCAGACATAAAGGGCATCATAACATTCATCATCTTGCCCTTTTCCTGAGTGGGATCCTTGGGCTTCGGCTGACTGCGGCGTGTCATATAGCCTGAGAGCCAGGAAGTGACACCGGAGAGTACGGGAATTATGAGAAGGGGATCCGGATATGCAACACCGAGGGTGGGCTCTTTTGCAAGATCGAACCAGGAGGTTATAAATGTGAAGTCGATATTTGCAAACTTTGAAAGTTCCGGAACATCCTTGAGATATTTACCATATTCGCTGAAGTTTGAAATTACGAAGTTTTCAAGGTCCGTCCAGTTTTCGGGATTTGAAAAAGCTTCGGCATAGGTGTGTCCGAGGATTGCGCCTTTTTGTACGAATACTTCGGCGATATCGTGAATCTGCGTGGGAGTTGCACCGAACATATAGGTAAAGGGCTGACGGACAGCATAGTAAAGACCAAACATAATGGGGAACATAATGAGCATGGGAAGACATCCGCCAAAGAGTGATACATTTTCCTCTTTATAAAGCTTCTGCACGGCAAGGGAATATTTTTCCTTGTCGTTTCCATATCTCCGTGAAAGTTCATCAAGTCTCGGCTGAAGTGCCTGCATTCTCATCATACTCTTTTTACTCTTCATCTGAAGAGGAAGAAGAACGAACTTGGAAATTATGGTAAAGAGAATAATTGCGAAACCATAGCTTCCGAAGAGATTATAACAGGTCTTGAGAATCCAACCGAAAGGCTCGACTACAAGAGCGTCAAACATATTATTTTTTTCCTTTCATTTAATCCCGACCATTAAGGTACAGGGTCATATCCGCTTTTTTTTGAAAAGGGATGGCATCTTAAAATACGCCTTATTGCGAGATAGCCACCCTTACAGACACCATATTTTTCAACCGCCTCCAAAGCATACTGTGAGCAGGTTGGAGTGAATCTGCAACAGGGCTTTTTATTCGGTGATATATTTCGTCTGTAAAACAGGATAATTTTAATAAGAAGACTCTTCATTCCGCATCCCCCTCTTGGAGAATACCCAGACTCCGGGAGAGTGACAGAACACTCTTCTCAATTTCATAAAACGAGACGGAAGCGGCACGGACACGGGATACAAAGATAATATCAAAGCCCTGCATAAAGCTTCCTTCGTTTTTCCGATACGCCTCACGGATGCGACGGCGCACGCGATTTCGCACTACTGCCTTTCCGACTTTTGTGCTTACTGTGATTCCTAATCTGTTTGAGTTATTTTTGTTTTTCCTTACATACATTGCAAGGACAGGTGTGACACTACTTTTGCCACGCTTGTAAATCAATCTGAAATCGTTATTTCTTTTGATAGACACCGTGTTTTTCATAAAATTTCTCCAATAAAAAGAAAAAGCCTTGACCTAAACCACAATAAGGCTTGTCATAAGCTAAATCTTTTTCCGAAGCGGAATATATTCTGTTGTTTCTCCGCCTCGTCCTATTCTGACTTAGTGAGTAAGCCTGTTTCTGCCCTTTGCACGACGTGCAGAGAGAACCTTGCGACCATTCTTTGTTGCCATTCTCTTGCGGAAACCGTGAACCTTTGAGCGATGAAGCTTCTTAGGCTGATAAGTACGTACCATTCTTTTACACCTCCGATTAAAATATTATGCGTAAGGCTTCTTTCCTTAACACATTTATCCGATATAGTGTCAAGCTACATTATAAAACAAGTAATAGTGAAATGTCAACACCTTTTT
>JAFSEA010000013.1 GCA_017435965.1 Oscillospiraceae bacterium | reverse complement strand
TCGATGTTTCAAGGACTTTTGTGAAAACTATGCGTCTTTTTGAAATTAGGTTCTGCGAAAAAACCGAGACGGAACGACCGGTTGTCGTTCCCTACATATGTTTCTTCGCTTGTGGTCTCGCACCTTTTTCGACAGTCTGAAATCCCGAACGTTTTGCGTTCGGGATTTTTCTTTATCTGTCAAGCAGTATTTTCAATGCGTGCGTGATGCCGCATTCGTCATTTGTCTTTGTTATAAAATCAGCCTTTTCTTTAAGTGAGCTATAGGCATTTCCCATTGCAACAGAAAAGCCTGCGGCTTCAAACATAGTCTCATCGTTCTGGCTGTCACCGAAGGCGACTGTTTCCGAAAGAGATATCGCAAAATGAGAGGCAAGCTTCTTTATTGCTTCACCTTTTGCCGTACCACGGGGAAGTATGTCTATAACATTGCTTCCGGAGTCAAGAAAGGAGAAGTTTTCAGCTCCCTTAACTTTTGTTTTCAGTCCCGGAAGTACGCCGGGATCGTTATTCAAGGCAATTACGAGAACATCGTTGTATTCAGCTTCCGATATTTCTGAAATGTGATACAGAGGAATTTTTTGATGGTCGGGAAGCGTGGTATTATAATACTTCTGATACTCAGAATAATCACAGTCACGGGCATAATAAATACGATTTGAAGTATAGAAAAAATAGTTGAGACCATCATCTTTGAGAATTTTTTCAAGGGAACGGACGGCTTTTTCCGGAAAAGTTTTTTTCATTATAATTTCGCCGGTTGTTGGATTGGATATAAGTGCCCCGTTGAAGGTGATAATGGGGGCAGAAATGCCTAACTCTTCTATATATTCTTTAACCTGATGCACTGATCTTCCGGTAGCAATTATAATTTTCACACCTGTCTCGCTCAAGGCTTTCAGGGTTGCTCGGTCGGTGTCGGAAATGTGCTTCTCGCTTGTGAGAAGTGTTCCGTCAAGATCAAAGATACAACAACTTATTTTCATCCTCGGAAGCAATCTCCTTTTCGATAAAAATTTATCGCTATCCTTGCCATAAAAGACAAGGATAGCGGTTTTGCTTATTCCCAGGTTTTCCAGATGTCAGGGCAATAGCCGATGGTTATTTCACGACCGTTTCTGACAATGGGAGTGGAAATTAAATTTGGATTTTCAAAAAGCTTATCAGCTTTGTCATCCTCTGATGCCATATACTCAATAAAGCTAGAGTCATAACCCTTTGCTTTCTTGTTTATCATAGCATCAAGACCGACTTTTGAAAGAACAAGGTCAAACTCTTTCGGAGAAAGCCCGTATCTCAGAAGGTCGATGGACTGAAATTTTATTCTGCGCTCTTTGAAATATCTCTCTGCCTTCTTTGTGTCAAAGCAGGACTTTGCTCCGTAAATCTGAATATTCATTAAAAAGAAGCCATAACGGACTTGAAGTAATCAAGATCCTGCTTTGCAAACCATATGCGGTCGCCGCCACGGGGAGCTTCAATACCGATAGGTCCTGTAAATCCTACCTCACGAAGCTTTGCATAGTATGCACGATGGTTGATATCGCCATCGCCGAGACCTGTTGCCATGCGGAAGGTTGAACCGGGGATAGCAGAAGAATTCTTAAGATGTGTGTAGAAAAGCTTGTCGCCGTAGAGGTCGATTGTCTCTTCAACTGTGGGACGAACAGGGAAGTAAGCTGTGTTGCCATAATCCATATTGATACCTACCATCGGACTGTCGATGAGGTCAACAAGCTTCTTTGAAGGTGCAGGGAGGTCGTGGATATAGTTCATATGTGTTTCAAAGCCAACCTTTACACCGAGCTTTTCAAGCCCCTTACCAAACTGCTGGAAAGCATCGACGGTAAGATCCCAATCAAGCTGTGTTGCAGCGGCACTACCGTGAAACTCATAAGAAGTTCCGGGTGCGGTGGAGATTGAAGAACGGTGGTTTGCGGCAAAAGTGTTACAAATTGTTGTTCCGCAAAGCTCAGAAGCAATTTGAACTTTTTCGAGAGCTTCCGCAATGCCTTTTGCACGCTCTTCTTTATCGGAGCTTGTGCAGCTGTGAACGCCGATACCGAAGAGAATTTCGGAAAGACCGTATTTCTTCTTTCCTTCCGCAATCTGTGTTGCATACTCGAGGAAAGAAAGGCTTGCAAGCTCCTTCGGAGGTTTGCCGCGGAACTCTATTCCGTCAAAGCCAAGCTCTGCAGCCTGCTTGCAAATATCGTCAATAGTTCTTTTTCCGTAGGAATCATAAGTGACTTCGCCGTAGTTAATGTGCATTATTGTCTTATTCATTTCTATACGCTCCTTACAAATATGTAAATAGTTTTCACTCTGTTTATAGTATCAAATTGCCGGGGGAATGTCAAGTTAAACCAATGATTTTTGCCATGGTTTCCCGGTTTTTCTTAAAAATGGTCAAAAGCCCTTGATTTAATGTTTCAAATAATGTATGATTAAGGGAGTTTAAAATATATTGGAGTTGAGTGTATGAAAAAAATCGAGTTTTTCGATTGCGAAGCAAGCTTTGGTCTTCGCGGCTTTAAACGTGAAAATATGCCGACAACGAAAGAAGAAATGCTTTCGAAGTTTGACAGATACGGGATTGACTATGCTCTTATGAGATATGAGTTTGCCAATAACGGATTCATCAAGGATGGAGACCTTGAGCTTTGCGATGTGATAAAGGATGATGAACGCCTTTTCCCAATGTGGTATGTTATGCCGCATTACACAGGGGAATTTCCGACTCCGGAAGAGCTTGTCGCTCTTATGAAGGAAAAGAATGTAAGAGCCTGTGCAATTCAGGGTGCAAGCTGGACTGTGGGAGAGTTTTCCTGCGGAGAGCTTTTCAATGCTCTCGGCAAGCACAAAATCCCGTTGCTTGTTCCGATTTCGAGAATCCCGAATGGTTACAGCGGACTTTATGAAATTTTGAAGAATCACGGCGATTTGCGTGTAATTCTCACAGGTGTGGGATATACAAGCCTTCGTGATATTTATCCGCTTCTTTCAATGTTCCCGAATCTGTATATCAGCACCTCTACCTATAAGGCATATGAGGGTGTTGAAGATACCGTTGAGCGTTTCGGCGCAGAACGCCTCATTTTCGGTAGTGGTATGCCTGATCTTTCGGGTGCTGCTTCCGTTGCTCTTATTACATATGCAAGAATCAGCGATGAGGATAAGCAGAAGATTGCATCGGGAAATCTTAAAAAGCTTTTGAGTGAGGTGGAATTCTGATGATGAAGATATGGGAAAATGTAAAGTACGGACTTCCTGTCAAAGGAGTCAGGATCATTGATGCTCACGGTCATTGTGGGGACTATAGTGAGTTTTATAATCCTCGCAAAGGCTCACCGGAGACAATCGTTCAGCTTCTTGATAATATGGGTGTTGAGTGTTGCGTTCTTTCTCCGAATGTGGGCTTTAAAAATGACCACATTCGCGGAAATATTATGATGGCAGAAGCTGTCAAGAAGTTCCCGGGAAGAATTTATGGCTATATTTGTCTCAATCCGATTTATATGGATGATATGGTATCTGAAATCCAAAAGTATGAAAATAATCCCGGGTTCCTCGGAATCAAGTATCATATAAGCATCAATAAAACTCCCTTTACATCACCGAAATATGCACCTGCTTTTGAGTATGCAAACGAAAAGGGCATGGTAATTCTTATGCATACATATGGTGCAGATGCTCTTGCTTCTCTTGCACCGGCAGCTGATAAGTATAAGAACATCAAGTTTATTGCGGCACACAGCGAGGTTGGAATAGAAAATGTTGAGCGTATCGCAGAGGTTGTCAACAGTCGAGATAATTTCTATGTTGATACTGCTCTTGCAGGAGCTTCCGAAGGAAGCATCGAAACGCTTGTTAAGTATGTAGACACAAAGAAGATTCTTTATGGCACAGATATCGCGTTCTATTCGCCGAATTTCACTTTCGGAAGAATAGTTATGGCAGATATAGATGATGAAGTAAAGCTTGATATTCTCGGAAGAAATGCCGAAAAGTTGTTTAATATCTGATTAAAAAGGAGTTGCACAAAATCGTGCAACTCCTTTTCGCTATATTGATTTAAATTCTAATTTTTCGTCTGCGACAGTAACGCTGATGCCGGAAATTTGCTGCTCATAGTTTTCAATTAAGAGATTTGCTATTGAATCTTCAATTTCTTTCTGGATTGTGCGGCGGAGATTTCTTGCTCCGTATTTTTGTGAGTAAGACTTATCCGCAAGATAATCCACAAGCGATTCGTCATAAATGAAGGTTATATGCTTTTCGGAGAGGGAATCTTTAAGATCTCCGAGCATAATTTTTGCAATTTCCTTGAAATTCTCTTTTGAAAGGGCATTGAATGCAATGATTTCATCGATTCTGTTTATAAATTCGGGACGGAGGAAATCAGAAAGTGCTTTCATTGCCTTTTCTTTGTTTTGCTCCGAGAGAGTTTGGGTAAATCCAACTGAACCCGATTTGAACTGACTTCCTGCATTTGAGGTCATAACGATAACTGCATTCTCAAAGTTTACCTCACGGCCTTGTGAATCGGTTATGCGACCATCATCAAGAATCTGAAGGAGGATATTGAGAACATCGGGATGCGCCTTTTCAATTTCGTCAAAGAGAACAACTGAATAAGGCTTGCGACGAATCTTTTCGGTGAGCTGTCCGGCTTCGTCATATCCCACATATCCGGGAGGTGCACCTATAAGCTTTGAAACAGCGTGTTTTTCCATAAACTCGGACATATCAAGGCGAATAAGAGATTCGGGGGAGTTGAAAAGATCTGAGGCAAGGCATTTTACAAGCTCTGTTTTTCCAACACCCGTAGAACCGGTGAAAAGGAAGGAAACAGGTTTTCTTTTTGGAGAAATTCCAACTCTGTTTCGCTTGATTGCGGCACAAACAGCGTCAATAGCCTCGTCCTGACCAATAAGGCGTTTCTTTAAGCGGATATGGAGTTCTGATAAGCGTTTGAATTCCGTTTCCTGAATTGCCGATGCGGGAATTTTTGTCCAGAGCTCAATAACTCTTGCAAGATGCTCCTCGGAAAGCTCGGGAGAGGGCTCGCTATTAAGCTTTTCGAGCTGTTCTGTAAGACGACACTCATCACTCTTGAGAAGAGCCAGTCTTTCAAATGCATTCTCGGACGTATCGCCAACAAGCTCTTCGCGTTCACGTGCAATTTCTTTGAGTTGTTTCTCTGTTTCTGCTCTTTTTGTGATGAGTACACTCTTTAGATTCAAGTCGGAGCACGCTTCGTCAATAAGGTCAATTGCCTTGTCGGGAAGAAAACGGTCTGTGATATAGCGTTCGGATAAAACGACAGCGAGACGTGCAATTTTTTCGCTGATTTTTACTCCGTGATACTCTTCATAGTAATGGGAAATTCCGCGCAGAATTTCTACTGTTTCATCGATTGAAGGCTCATTTACGATAACAGTCTGGAAACGACGCTCAAGAGCACTGTCTTTTTCGATGTGTTTTCTGTATTCAGCGAAGGTGGTAGCGCCAATAACCTGAATTTCGCCTCTTGAAAGAGCTGGTTTTAATATGTTTGCGGCATTCATGGAGCCTTCGGCATCGCCTGCACCCACAAGATTGTGTACTTCATCAATAACAAGAATAACATTGCCCTTTTTCTTGATATCGTCAATTAGACCTTTCATTCGGCTTTCAAACTGACCTCGGAATTGTGTTCCGGCAACAAGGGAGGTGAGATCAAGAAGATAAATCTCTTTATCCATAAGTTTTGCGGGAACATCACCCTCGGCTGTTCGTATGGCAAGACCTTCGGCTATTGCTGTTTTTCCGACACCCGGTTCGCCGATGAGACAGGGATTGTTTTTTTGACGTCTGTTAAGAATCTGAACAACTCGTTCTATTTCTGTGTTTCTGCCTACAATACGATCGAGTTCTCCGCTTTTCGCACGTCGGGTAAGCGAAATACAATAGTTGTCAAGAAATTTGAATTTGCCATGTTTCTTTTCGTTGTTAGATGAAGATTGGGCAGTAGTTCCGTTGTTTGGTTGAGAAGCTTGAGGGACTGAGCCAAACAATTTATCAAGAAAAGGGAATGTGGCGGTTTTTCCGTCATTGTCTTCCTCTGATAATTCTTCGTTGGTGGGAATTGGAAGATTTTCGTCTCCAAGCATACCCATCATTTCAGATGTCATTGCATCAAGTTCTTCGTCGGATATGCCCATCTTTTGCATAAAATCGTCAACCGGTTTGATCCCGAGTTCTCGGGCACATTTGAGGCATATTCCTTCGCTGGTGGATTTGTCGCCTTCCATTTTTGTGACAAATATAACGGCGATATTTTTTTTGCATCTGCTGCAAAGAGTCGGTTGCATATTGGTTACCTGTCCTTTTTATAGATTAAAATTGAGTGGTGTCGTGGGTTTTCTGGAATTTGCAATACTGATAAAGATAGCTGAAAAAGGCAAGAAGTGAAAGTGTGATGGCGCCACCGCTGAATATGTTTTTATATAGCGGTGATTGAAGATCAAAGAGAAGGATG
Source organism: Oscillospiraceae bacterium (assembly GCA_017435965.1). Lineage (GTDB taxonomy): Bacteria > Bacillota > Clostridia > Oscillospirales > JAAYXM01 > SIG480. The sequence continues at coordinate 613 of JAFSEA010000013.1, read as the reverse complement.
CTGACACCTCCGACAACGAGAAAAACAGTTGCCGCCTTGCCGAGAACATTGGATTTGAAAACACCGGACATTTCTTTATAAAGTTTGACACCGCCGGCGATGAGAAGTATGTCCTTTGCAAAAATTAAGGCAATAACCCACCACTTGATGATATTGGAAAATGACAGACAAACGAAAACGGTTATAGTCATCATTTTATCCGCCAAAGGGTCAAGAATCTTTCCGAGTCTTGTGATTAAATTGAATTTTCGTGCGATTATTCCATCCAAAACGTCTGTGATGCCGGCTAAAGCGTAGATCGCCGCCGCATAAGCGTGTGCATTGTCAATGCCTGAGAAAAAGACAACAACAAAGACCGGTACGAGACACATTCGGAAAATGGAAAGAATATTTGGTATGTTCATTGTCATAACTTCCTAACGTAAAAAATGGTTTCGTTGAGTTGGTGTGAATTAGCCGAGGAAAATTTTGGAGTTTTCCCAAATAAAATTGAAAACAAACGTATCTGCAACGTCTTGTGCCGGGATTGTGCCTGAAACGACAAGGTAATATCCGACCGCCATTATTATTAAAAGTCCAAAAAGCAGACCGCATACGAAGCCTAGAAGCTTGT
>JAFSEA010000012.1 GCA_017435965.1 Oscillospiraceae bacterium | reverse complement strand
CTTGAAGCCTAAGAGGGTATGCGCGTGAAGAAAACGATTGATAATCGTTTTTAGCGCATATGCCCGAGGAGGGTACCGAAATCCGCAGGATTTGGGTCGACGAGGGTGCGAGGCACACCAAAGGTGTGACTTGTCCCATCACTCGCACCAAAAAACCTGTAACATCGTAAGATGTTGCAGTTTTTTTTGTAATCTGCGAGGTTTTTCGCGATAAATATTGATATAATTGAAAAGATTTGGTATTATATAGTAAAACGATTTGAAGGAGAAGATTTTATGAAAAAGAGCAAAAAAGTATTGATTATATGTTGCATTGCATTGGCATTGTTTGCAGCTTTGGCTGCGGTCTATTTTTTTGTGCTTGCTCCCAAGGGAGAGCCGTCTGCGGACGGCAAAGAAGCTGCAAAGAGTAGCGAGCAGATGAGTCAGACACAGGTTGCCGATAGCGGTCAGGGTGAAGAGACAACGACCGAGGAGGTTGAAGAGGAAGAACCCACAATAAATATTCAGCTTTATGTTGAAGATCAGTATGTAAATATAAATGAGGAATCCACAGTAAATTTCCGCATTATCACCGATGCAGAGGCTTACGACACACTTAACATAGTAAATGTTGCGGACTCCTCTGTAATTACAACAGGTGAAAATGGTTACCAGTTAAGCGACGGAACATTTGAATATAGTGCATCGTATACATTCACACCTGATTCGCTTGATGAGATTAAGGTGCAGGCCGTTGTGGGCAAAAATGTCTCCAATGAGTCATATATAAGCATCAACAACCCTGTAAGCGAAGAAGGTCACGAGGAATTCCGCCAGGTAGTAAGAGACCTCAGCGAATATATAGAGACTCTCGGAGCGACAGACAAGACACCTGAAGAGAGACTTGATATTGTTGAAGAATGGCTGAATAACAATGATTCTGTGGAAAAAGTTGAGAGGTATGAAACTGAAGTATACTACAGAACAAACGGGGGAATTGTATCCTATTATTCCATAAAAGCTCCAAATCGCTTTGTTATGGGTACGGAATCTGCAAAGGATGATTTCAAGGAAGATACCACAGCAATAGAATACTACGACCGATGGTCGCAGAATAGAAATGCTCTGCGCCAACCGGATGGTGATATTTCTCATTTACCCGCAGACATTTCCATAACAAATAAAAACACACTTATTCTTATGCCGACACGAGGAGCAAATGACGGTTTCGAAAGAGAATCTTTTGATGAACTGCGTAATATGATTAGAGAATCCGGCAAAGTTTCAGATGGGCACATAGAGTGGGAGGATACGCCGACAGAATTTATGGATGCGTTGATAAACCATGAGCTTGTCGGATATGGTGCGATTTATTTTTGCGGACACGGAGGAATAGACGAAGCGGGAAATTATACTATGAATGTGTTCAATGATCCGGATGTATCGGATTGGGAAAGCTTTGAGAGGAGATATGCTAACCTTATATCTTCTGTCTACGATGCAGACGACCAGGACACATTGAGAAATTGCACATGGAACATTGAATATGGAATGATAGAAGAGGAAGTTGTTGATGCGGTAAATAATGCAACAAGACTCGAGGTAAGACATTACGCCATCCTCTCATCCAGATATATAATGCAATTATACAGAGATTACAATTTTGATAATGCATTTATTGTTATGGTAAGTTGTCATGGATTGGGTGATGATACATTCAATAGCTTCCTTGTTGAACGTAATGCACAGGCACTTATAGGTTCAGAACTTTCAATCAGATTCGGAACAATAGAAAATGTGTTTGAAACCGTTTTGTCAGCTATGTACAATAATGCTGACAATGAGGCTTCAAAATTGAGCAATGCCTGGAATGCAAATATAACAGACGGAGCAACAAACGCACAATTTTCTTCATTTGAAGAGAATGAAGGCGAAGTTGTTACAGTGCAGGAATATTGGAATGAGTACAGAAGACAGGCACTAACCCAGTCATATACTCCGGAGCAACAAAGAGAAAAGCAAACTGCTATCCTTGCAAATTTCAATAGCAATAATAACATAACAAGCGCAGAGTTGATAAGAGAATATTTGATGTGGACAGACAGCACTCTTTTCGATATACAAATAACTGTATATGCCGAAGATACCACAAATACATCGGGAAGGAATCGTCGTGCAGGAACTTTTGACTATACTTGCAAATGCAATGACCGTCTCCAATACATAACCGACAGTACCGGAGATATCGCCTTTGGCGGAAGTGGTGAGATTTCGGGAACTCTTTATAAGGGTAAGACCGTAAGAACAATCAAGGCTGACGGTTCTTATTCCGATGCTCCTGTTGAAGAAGATGTCCTTAAAAATGCAAAGCTTGTGGCAAAGCGTTTCCTCAATCAGAGCTTTGTTGACATTGCGGAAACAACCTCAGGCTCTGACGGAAAGTTCACATTCAAGAGTAACGGTGAGGAAATTTTCCCGTGGGGACATTATGTTATAGCGGCAGACTACTCTTCCTATGACGGTGAGACCTCCATTATTCTCTCCGAAAACTCCACAGACGGCGGCAAGTTTGTCCTCAACGGCGGAAAATCGAAGATTTCCGGTTATGTTCAGGGCAGAAAGAGCTTAGAAGATAAAACTTTGATTGATCTTGAGGATGCTACCGTAACTTTAACTCTGTTGTCGAGCGGAGAAAGAAAGTCTGCCGTCGTCACTACTGCTGAAAAAAAAGCAAAGACGGATTCAAGCGGTTACTTTGAGTTTAAAGATCTTGCCGAGGGTGAATATACAATTACCATTTCAAAGGATGAGTATGAAACACTTACCGGCAATAAAGCAGTTGAAGCAGGATATGAATACAATTATGAAAAGGGATACTTCGTACTTCAGACAGACGACAGCACAAAAGAAGTGGTTCTCGTTCTTGACAACTCCGGAAGTATGGAGGGAGCACCGATAGAATCCCTCAGAGCGGCAACAAAGAAGTTTGCCGAAAATGTAATTAAAAGTGACAGCGGCTACAGCGTGTCTATAGTAAATTACTCCGATGGTGCAACAACTGCGGTCGAGAGAACAAAGTATTATCAGACCGTATTGGGTGCTGTTGACACTATCAGTGCCGGAAATGGAACAAATATGGATGCAGGTATCTGTGAAGCGGAACGAATCCTCAACAACTCCGACACAGAGAGGAAAATAATTGTTATTATGAGTGACGGTGCACCAAACAGCGGAAGGTGCGGCGACGAGCTTGTAGATTATGTAAACGGACTTAAAGACAGCGGAATAACCGTCTATACAATAGGATTCTTCAGCAATATGGACGAATCATCAAAGAATGAATGTCGTTCACTTATGAGAAGGCTTGCAAGCTACGCTTATCATTATGAAGCTGATTCTGATGCAAGCCTTGTTGAGTGGTTCAATGATATGGCAAAGCAGGTCAACGAAGTACCTGTAGTTTATGTTGAGATTGCCTGCCCCGTTGATGTTTCCGTAACTTATAACGGAGAGACTCTTTCTTCTGCTCCCGACAATCAGAACTTCCGCACAAGCTTCGGCACACTTATGCTTGACGGAGATGAATATGACCCGTCAAAGATACTCAGACTTTATGAAGGTGTGGAGTATGAAATAAAGATTGAGGGTACCGGAGAGGGTACTATGGACTATAAGATAAGCTATGTTGACGAAAATGGTGAATATACCGATACAAGAAACTTCGATGACATAGAAATCAATGAAAAGTTTATGGCAACAACAACCGTTGCACGAGATGACCATACTGTTATGGAAATCGACGAAGACGGTGACGGAATCATTGACGATGTCCTTGAATATAAGATAGAAAAGGAAGAAGTCGAAGAAGAGGAGGAAGAAGGACTTCCCCTTATATGGATTGTATTGGGTGTGGTTGTTGTGGGTGCAGTCATTTTCTTCATGATGAAGTCAAAGAAGAAAACAGACACAACTGCAACTGCAAAACCTGTAGAAACTACAAAACCTGCAGATTCCGAAGATTCCAAGACAGAGGAGTAAGTTTCTGAAAGTAAGAGCAACAGGCGTATTTTGTCTGTTGCTCTTTAAATTGACAGAAATTTTGCGGAGTGATATAATAGGCTACAAAATAAGCTTGTTATAAAACTCAACAGGTGATTGTATGACAAAACAGAAATCAAAAAATATTTCGGTATTCCTTGCCGGGTGTCGGGACGGCATACCCATAGGGTTCGGGTATCTCGCCGTCTCCTTTTCGCTTGGAATTGCGGCAAAAAATGCGGGACTTACTGCACTCGAAGGCTTTTTCGCAAGTCTTTTCTGCGTTGCCTCGGCAGGTGAATATGTAGGCTTTACAATGATTGCCGCCTCCGCATCGTTTTTTGAAACGGCAATAGCAACCCTTGTCACAAACGCAAGGTATCTCCTTATGGGTTGTGCTCTTAGTCAAAAAATGTCCCCCACCCTTCCCCTTTACCACAGAATGGGCGTAGGCTTCGGGGTCACGGACGAGATTTTCGGCATAAGCGTGTCAAGGTCGGGAGAGCTTAACCCATATTATAACTACGGTGCGATGGCAACTTCAATTCCGCCCTGGGCGATCGGTACTCTTCTCGGTATTCTTGCAGGAAATCTTCTTCCCGAAAGCGTTGTAAGTGCCTTTTCGGTGGCTCTTTACGGTATGTTCATCGCAGTAATCATCCCTGCCGCCAAGAAGGACAAGGTTATAGCAGGTCTTATAATCGCAAGCTTTGCCCTTTCCTTTGCAGCCTCGGAGCTTCCCGTTGTGTCCTCCCTTTCCGAGGGCACAAGGACGATTATTCTCACAGTTCTCATATCTTCCTTTGCGGCAATAGTATTTCCTAAGGATTTTGAAGTGAAGGAGGGAGAAAATGAGTAAGACAATCATTTATATAGCGGTTATGGCATCGGTTACATATATTATAAGGGTTTTGCCCCTCACAATACTCCGAAAGCCCATAACAAACAAATTTCTTCGCTCGTTTTTATATTATGTTCCCTATGTAACCCTTGCGGTTATGACCTTCCCTGCAATAATCAATGCAACAAGAAGTCCCGTAGCCGGAGGGGCGGCCCTTGCCGCAGGAAGCATTGCGGCATATTTCGGTGCAGACCTTTTCAAGGTTGCGGTAGTAGCCTGCACCGTGGTATTTGGTGCGGAGCTTGTTATATTTATGTAAAAAGCCTTGAAAAAGTGAAAAAATGTGAGAAATAATAAGAAAAAACTTTTTAAAAAGCGAAACAAATTTCGGCGGAAATAGCACAAAATTAACAAAAAGTTCAAAAAACGCTTACAAATATTCCCAATGGGAGTATTGCGAATTTTTATTCTGCTTGCTTTTTTGGCTAAATTATAATATAATGTATTAAGTCATATGCTGGAATTTGAAAGGGGGAGGTTTTTTGCGAGAATTTTTAGGTATCGCGAACCTGTTGCTTTTTATATTTTTCACAGTGCTTTATTCATACCAGCTTGTGTATGTTTTTGTATCACTCTTTGGAGAGATGAAGAAGTTCTCTTCCAAAAAGAATCATAAATATGGCGTTCTGATTGCCGCGCGAAATGAGCGCGTTGTAATCGCCCAGCTTATCGAAAGTATAAGAAAACAGAAGTATCCGGCAGAGCTTGTTGATATTTATGTAATTGCCGACAATTGCACCGACGATACTGCCGATGTTGCAAGAGATGCGGGAGCAACCGTTTTCTGCCGAAATGATTTATCGAAAATCGGCAAGGGTTATGCTCTTAACTTCGGATTCACAAAACTTAAGGAAATAGGCAAGTTTTCAGAATATGACGGTTTTATGGTATTTGATGCCGACAATCTCCTTGATGAAAATTATATCGCGGAGATGAACAAACTCTTTGATTCGGGATATCGTGCCGTAACCAGCTATCGTAATACTAAGAATTATGACACCAACTGGATTTCGGCAGGCTCTTCCCTGTGGTTCTTGCGTGAGGCAAAGTTTATCAATCGTCCGCGTATGATCCTCAAAACGAGCTGTGCAATATCGGGAACGGGATTCCTTGTTGCAAGGGAGATAATCGAAGAAAGAAACGGCTGGAACTATTATCTTCTCACCGAAGATATTCAGTTCTCCATCGACAGCGTTGTAGAAAACGAAAAGATAGGCTATGCGGAAAACGCCGTGCTCTATGATGAGCAGCCCTATACCTTCAAGGTATCATGGAATCAGCGCATACGCTGGGCAAAGGGATTTTTGCAGGTAACGGGAAAGTATGGCTTCAAGCTCTTCCTTTCCATATTCAAAAACAGAAGCTTTGCAAGCTATGATATGCTTATGACAATCGTTCCGGCTATGATGGTATCCCTTATGGGTGCACTTTTAAACAGCGGCGTTTTGATCTATGCTTTGATTTCAGATATGTCAAAGCTCGCCAAGCTGTCGGGAATAGCTCTGTTTATGACTTTCTTCAATTTCTATATGATTCTCCTGTTCTTTGCGGCTATAACCACCTATACGGAGTGGTATAAGATAAATGCGCCGAAGAAAAAGAAAATCAAGTATATCTTCACTTTCCCAATATTTATCTTTACATACATTCCGCTTTCGATTGCGGCAATATTCAAAAAGATTGAGTGGAAACCCATTGACCACAACATCGCAAAGAACATTGACGAAATGAAGAGTGAAGCAAATCAGGGATAAAATCAACAAGCTGCAGCATTTATTTTGTGCTGCAGCTTGTTTTTTCTTTTTAGTTATCTTGTTTTCATTGCGGAAAAATCCATCGTTTCTGCGGCTTTTTCCGTTGTAACGGTTGTACCGTCGCGCTTTAGTCCTATGGCAAAGTCATATCCTGCGGCTATTGCCGCAATATCCGTCCATTCCGACACGTTGCATTGACCCACTACATTGTCGCCGGTTGCAACAACCGTTCCGTCGCTTTTGAGTCCTATTGTAAAGTTATACCCTGCGGCTACTGCGGTTATGTCTGTCCAGTCATCCGTGTTATATTCAATTTCCGTGAGCTTTCCTGCCGTTACAACCGTGCCGTTGTCACAAAGACCCACCGTGTGGAAAGCACCTGCGGAGATGGCAACGATGTTTTTCCATTCGGCGGTGGAGCATTGGTCATAGCTGTTATCGCCCGTTGCGAGAACAGTACCGTCTTTGCGGAGTCCTGCCGTGTGGTAAAGTCCTGCTGAAACGGCAACTGTGTTTTCCCAGGTTTCAACATCACAGCGTCCTGCCTCATTCCAGCCACAGGCAACAACCGTGCCGTCGTTTTTCAGTCCAACCGTGTGATAAGAGCCTGCGCTGATTGCGGTTATTCCTTCCCAGGCGGCAACGTCACAGCGGTTATCACTGGTCTCTCCCGTTGCAACAACCGTACCGTCACTTTTTAGTCCAACTGTGTGAAATCTTCCGCAGGCTATTGCGGTTATCCCTGTCCACGCCTCAACACCACATTCACCGAAGCGATTGTCCCCCGTTGCAACGGCTGTTCCGTTATCACGGAGAAGAACAGCTATGCCGCTGTCTGCGGAAAGGGTGTGCTGAAGTGCCGCAGGAGTGATTTTAACTTCTTCCTCGGGAGCAGGTTCTGCCGGCGTTTCGGGGTCGGGCTCTGCAGGTACTTCCGGTGTGGGTTTTGCAGGTACTTCGGGAGCAGGTTTTTTCTGCTCATTCTGAGGAGTAACTTTTTCTTCATCTCCGCCGCCACAGGCAGAGAAAAGCGAAGTCAACATAAAGAGCGCAATAATCAGAGAAAGTATCTTTTTCATAAATCTCACTCCTTGTATTTGTTATTTAATTGGTTGTGATTTTATTTTTGCAAAACGTCTCGGGTATTTTTCGGGGGTTTCGGAGACCTTTCTTATTATAATCGCCTTGTGGGTTATATCGGTGTTATAAAGAGTATATTCCGCGATTTCCTCAACCTCACCGCCGAGAGTTTTTATTGCATTTTCCGCACTCTTGAGCTCTTCCTCGCAGTTTTGAGCCTTCATTGCGATAAATGCTCCTCCCACCTTGACATAAGGAAGAGTAAGCTCCGAGAGCATTGAAAGGTCGGCAACTGCACGGGAAACTGCTATATCATAGCTTTCACGATAACCTTCTTCCCTCGCCTGCTCCTCGGCTCTTGCGTGGATGCACTCAACGTCTGAAAGGTTAAGTGAGGTGCAAACCTCGGAGAGAAAATCTATTCTCTTTCCCAGAGAATCTAAAAGGGTTAAACTTATACTCTTATCACCAAGCTTTAAGGGAAGTCCCGGAAAGCCTGCGCCACAGCCAACGTCTATAACTCTCTTTCCCGAAAAATCATAGATAGAAAGAAGTGCAAGACTGTCTGCAAAGTGGCGGATTTTAACCTCCTCCGGGTCGGTTATGGCAGTTAAGTTCATAACCTCGTTTGTGCTTATGAGCATCTTTGAATATTTCTCAAATTCACCTGCATCGGCGGATATATTCATATTCTTTAAGATATTCTGCATCTGTATCACCTTATTTTTTAAGATACAAGAGAAGTGCCGCAATGTCGGCAGGGCTTACTCCGGAAATTCTTGATGCCTGACCTACGGACTTCGGACGGATATTTGTGAGCTTCTGCCTTGCCTCGGTGCGAAGACCGTAGAGTGACATATAATCAATGTCATCGGGAAGAAGCTTTTCCTCAAGCTTTTTAAACTGCTCTATCTGTGCTTTCTGCCGCTTGATATAGCCGTCATATTTAAGTGAGATTTCAACCTGCTCACGCACATCGAAGGGAAGCTCACTTCTTTCCTTATCAAAGGGGGCAACATCGTCATAGGTAAGCTGAGGCCGTCTCACAAGGTCTGCAACGGATGCACCCGTAACGAGGGGGCTTGTGCCCTTTTCTTTGAGAAATGCATTTATCGCCTCCCCCGGGGGTACGATTGCCTTTTCGATTCGGGCAAGCTCCTTTGCGGTGGCTTCTTCTTTGTTTTTCATTCTCCGGTACTTTTCTTCCGATACAAGACCAAGCTCATAGCCCATACCGGTAAGGCGAAGGTCTGCATTGTCCTGACGAAGGAAAAGTCTGTATTCAGACCGTGAGGTCATCATACGATAAGGCTCATTTGTGCCTTTGGTAACAAGGTCGTCTATAAGTGTGCCTATATATCCCGTTGAACGGTCAAGAACAAAAGGCTCTTTTCCGAAAAGCTTGTTATATGCATTTATTCCTGCGATAAGACCCTGTGCCGCGGCTTCTTCATAGCCGGAGGAGCCGTTAAACTGTCCTGCACCGTAAAGTCCCGACACGGTTTTTGTCTCCAGAGTGGGGTAAAGCTCAAGTGGGTCGATGCAGTCATATTCGATGGCATAGGCAAAGCGCATAATCTGTGCCTTTTCAAGACCCTTTATTGAATGGACAATTTGGAGCTGAACATCCTCGGGAAGCGAGGAGGAAAGCCCCTGAATATACATTTCATCGGTATTAAGACCCATAGGCTCGATAAAGAGCTGATGTCTTTCCTTTTCCGCAAAGCGCATTACCTTATCCTCGATTGAGGGGCAATATCTCGGTCCTACGCCCTTGATATTTCCCGAAAAGAGGGGGGAACGGTGAAGGTTTTCACGGATAATGCGATGGGTTTCCGCATTTGTGTATGTAAGGTGGCATATAGCCTTATTTTCAATCTTTTTTGTGGTGTCAAAGGAAAAGGGTGCTATATCCTCGTCCCCCGGCTGTGGCTCCATTTGCGAGAAGTCAACGCTTCTTGCATTGATTCTCGGCGGTGTGCCTGTTTTGAAGCGGCGGAGGGGAAGTCCTTTGTCAATAAGGTTCTGTGTGAGCTCCGTTGCGGCAAACATACCGTCGGGTCCACCCTCACGGGCGACTTCGCCCACCGTTGTTTTGCCGCCGAGGTATGTTCCCGTAGCAATAATTGCCGCCGAAACCGTATATCTTCCGCCGGAGGCTGTGAGCACCGAGGTAACCTTGCCGTCTTCAACACCTACATCCACAATCTCCGCCTGAACAAGGTCGAGATTTTCCGTTGCCTCTAAAATCATTTTCATTCTTGCCTGATAAGCACGTCTGTCTGCCTGGGCACGGAGAGAATAGACCGCAGGGCCTTTGCCGCGGTTCAGCATACGATATTGAATACAGGTATCGTCTGCGGCTCTGCCCATTTCACCGCCGAGAGCATCAATCTCACGGACGAGATGACCCTTTGCCGTGCCGCCGATGGCAGGATTACAGGGCATATTCCCCACGGAGTCAAGATTGATTGCAAAGCAAACAACACTTGCCCCAAGCCTTGCGGCGGCAAAGGCTGCCTCTATTCCTGCGTGGCCTGCACCCACGACAGCGATATCATATTTTCCTGCAATATATTCCATATTGATAAGTCCTCCGGTAAATTTCGGGCGGATAATATCCGCCCCTACGGGGTGCGTGTCGCCTGAATTTTGTGGATATCGATAACATTGTAGGGGCGGATATCATCCGCCCGAACTCCCGTTTTTGCAAGATTACATATACAACAATGCTCTTTTATATTTTGACCGTGTTTCGGGGATGAGGGAGAGCTTTTCGGCAAGTTTTTCGCCAAATTCAAGAAGCTCCTCACATTCGCCGTCAAGAAGTTCAAGCTCTATTTCACAGAAATTATGGTCACGTCCAAGCACCCCTTCATCATAGGAAAGAGAGAATGAAAAACCGGAATGAGGTGTGACAGTACATTCGTAGCGTGTGAAAGAAACTTTCGCTGTAATGCAAAGCTCTTTTCCGAAAAGCTGCTCCGTTGGTGCGCCTTCCTCTGCAAGGAGCTTTGCCGCATTCTTCACATCATCGGAAGCGACACGCCACTCACCGCGGATAGAAAGTGCACCGATGGTTGACTTTCCGCTTTTGGCATAGATAACGCTCTCGCCGTTTTCACATCTTCTGCGGAGAGTTATCCCCAAAGAGCTCGCTTTGCCGTCGATGGTATCAAGATATTCGGTCTCCATTGATATTTTCTTTATTTCACCCATTCTGCCCTTGATTTCAGGGTCAGAAAAGAGAGTCTCACGGGAAAAGCTTCCCTGAGGAACATATTTAAGCTCAATTTCGCTTGCCATTTAAATCTCTCCCTAAGAAGTATAGAGGTACAAGGAGCAAAAGCTCAAGCCCTGCAACTATGGCAAAGGTGTACCATTGTGATATTTCCGCCGTATTTCCCATACCTTTGAAAGTGTTGAAGATAATTGCCGAAACCACGCCCAGAACTCCGCAGAACGCATATATGCCATAGTGGAGAGTTTTTGTCGGAATCTTTCCGCTTTGGGAAATAACAACGCCGGGAAGCAGGTCTGTGATGAGGCTGAGAAGCAGAAGCTGTGCGGCGGAAAGGGGGAATCCAAATCCCATAACAACACCCACAAAGCAGGTCAGGAGAAGGGTGATGCTTGTTGCGAGGTGATATGTGACGGTTTTTTTGATATTTGCGCGTGTTACCTTTCCGCAGAGGATTGCTTCATCGGGGGATGAAGTGCCGTCGAGCAGTACGCCCGAAGCATCCTTTGCAACGTCTTTTGCGTGGATGTTGGAAATTCCCACGTCTGCAGCCTCGAGAACAGGGGCATCGGAAATTCTGTCGCCTATTGCGGCAACGGTTTTGCCCCGTGATTTGAGGATGTTTATAATACGCACCTTGTCACGGATGCGCAGTCCTGCAAATACAGAGGTGCTTGCAAGACATTTTGCAAGTTCATCATCGGAAAGGCGTTCCACCTCTCTTCCGACAATGAGGTTGTCCGATGAAAGGGAGAGTGCCGCCGCACCGAGACGAGCCTTTTCGGCATCCTCTTCGGTGAGAAGATAAAGCTTTACGCCTGAGTTCTGAAGCTCTTTTGCATTTATTGTTGTTGTGATGTTTTCCTCGGCACAGGTAGCGGCAATTCCGAGGAATATAAGGTCTGTATCGTAGGGAGAATCATCGCCGAAGCGCATACCCACAGCCGTGAGGGAATAGCCTTCATCGAGAAGGCTGCGGATTGCCTCGTCAATGTCCTCACGGTCGGATTCTGTGAGGGTGCGGACCTTTCCGAATTCCCAGATTTTAACGGAACGGTTTAAGATATCCCACACCTCACCGCCGCTATAGGATATAGTCGCCTTTCCTGCACGGTGAAGGGTTGTGTTGACCTCGCCCGAAAGCTCTCCCGTGCGTGGGAAGGTTTTCATTATCTCCTCGGCATTGCACTTGTGGGATGCAAATTTCCTGAGTGACGGGTCTTTGAACTCACAAAGCAGAAGTCCGTCAAGGAAAGGAACGGTGTCCTCGTCCTGAGGAGTGCGTATGCGGCCGTTTGTGTAGGTTGCAACAACTCCGATTTTAGGCATATCCGCAACGAAAACGGAGACTGCACCGAGAGTTTCGATATCGCTTTCGTTCTTTGGGAAAAAACCGAGGTTTTTGAGCTTTTTTGCACCTCGGGAAAGAACTCCGAGCACCTCGGAGAAAGTGCCATATGGCACGGTTGCCGCAATGAGGGCGGTGCAGGTGAGAACGTTTATGAGGAGGGGATCTTTTCGGATAAAACCGATAAAGAAAGTGGCTATTGCGACGATTACGGAGAAAGCTGTTAAACCTCTTGAACTGCGGCGAAGCTTTCTGAGGATGGGCGATGCTTCACGCTCGGGCACATCGAGAGGAAGAGTGAGCATACTCATTTCCGTTGACATTCCCGTTGCGATAACCACGCCGTCTCCTCGTCCGTGGAGGACAACAGTTCCTTCAAAGGCACAGTTTGTTCTCGCTTCCGCCTTGACATCGCTGTCAATAACATCGTTGCAATCCTTTTCACAACGTGCAAAGCCCGTGAGGGCACTTTCGTCAATCACAAGCTCTTCGGAGCTTATGAGTCGGAGGTCTGCAGGGATAACACGTCCCGGCTTCAGGGTGACAACATCGCCGACAACAAGCTCATCGGATTTTATCTTCATCTTCACTCCGTTTCGGAGAACGATTGCATGGGTGACGGAGTGTGAAACGGAAAGGTCAAGAGTTTTTTCTCCCATATGACGATAAAGCGCAGAAAGGAGAATGTGAATGGCAGTTATTCCGATAAGAGAAGCGGCGATACCGGCTCTGCCGAAAACTACGGCGAGGATTGATGCCACAATAAGTACATATATGGTGGGGCGTGCAAAGGCTTCATAGAGATATTTTGAAAAGGACCCGGACTTTTCCGAGGTTTTAACCTTGGCAACACGCTCTTTTGCCTCGGCATCGGAAAGCCCCGTTTCGGGATTTACATCGAGGGTTTCAAGTGTTTCTTCTATGGTAAGTTTATGGTACATTGTATCAGCTCCGTAAACGAATTAAACTTTTTTCCATTTAAATTATACCGCCAAGCAGGGTTTGTGTCAATAAGAAAAAGCTCCCCGACAAGGGGAGCTTTCAGACTGTCGAAAAAGGTGCGAGACCACAAGCGAAGAAACATATGTAGGGAACGACAACCGGTCGTTCCGTCTCGTTTTTTTCGCAGAACCTAATTTCAAAAAGACGCATAGTTTTCACAAAAGTCCTTGAAACATCG
>JAFSEA010000011.1 GCA_017435965.1 Oscillospiraceae bacterium | reverse complement strand
TCCTCGATTTTTTATGAGTCTTTTTTTACAGTCCCTTTTTCAATAAGGTGTGTCTAATTTTTAATATACATTGTGATTGATCATTTAAATATTCCTATTTCAAAGAATGAATCTATCTGTCCGAGAAGAATGAGAAGCATAACGACGGGGACAACAAACTTTATACAAATGGTAAAGAGTTTGCTCATCACATTTTCTTTTCCGTTTGTTATCTCGGGAAGAAGTGACTTCGGTTTTATTACCCAGGCAATCATAATGCTCATAAAGAAAGCACCTAAAGGCATTGCAAAGCCTTCTGTGAGAGCATCTATAAAGTCGAGCCAGCAATCATTGAACTGACCGATAACGCCAAAGGTTTCCTGTAGGGGAACCCACAGTCCGTTTGAACCCAATCCGTCAAAAGCGATGAGGATTGATTCGAGAAGAACGGCAATACAGACGCCTGTGAGGATTTTGCTACGCTTCGGTTTTTTGCCTTTTTCGATGCTACGGTCGATAAAGTAAGCTGAAACAACTTCTATAAGCGATATTGTTGATGTGATGGCGGCAATCAGAACGAGAAGATAGAATATTGTACCGAAAAGAGGACCGATGCTTCCCATAGAGTTAAACACATCCTGGAGGGTTATGAAAAGAAGACTTGGACCACCGAGTTGAATTTCGTCTACAGGAACTCCGTTTGTTATTCCTGTTGCAATAGCTGCGGGAATAACGGCAAGTCCTGCCATAAGAGCGACCACGGTATCGCAACCTGCGATAATAAAGCTGTTTTTTACAAGGCTTTCGTTTTTGTTGAGATATGAACCATAAGTAATCATAATACCCATCGCAAGTGAAAGGGAAAAGAAGACCTGTCCGCCAGCTGTTGCAATAACAGAGATGATACTCGGCGCACTTTCAATATATCCTGCATCAACCGCATATCCGGGGACAAACATATATTTGAGGCCCTCGGATGCGTTGGGGAGTGTTACTGAACGGATGATAACAAAGAGAAGCATAAAGAAGAGTGCAGGCATTCCGACTTTGTTGAATTTTTCGATGCCGTTTGAAACACCACCACGGTTTATGAGATAGCAGAAAACGATAAATATAATGGTAAAAACAACGGCACCAAGCGGATTTGTCAGCATAGAACCAAAAAGATCGGCTCCGGAGCTTGCTCCGGTCACACCAAAAGCCAGATTTGAGAGATTTAAGCACATATATTCCATACAATAGCCGCCGAGGACGGTATAGAAACTCATAATGAGGAAGGGGCAGAGTACTGCGAGAAAACCAACCCACTTAAATTTCTTTGAAAGGGATTTATATGCACCAAAAGCACCTTTTCCTGTTTTTCTTCCCATAGCAAGCTCTGCAAGCAGAATGGTAACACCTACAGTTGCAGAGAGAAGAATGTAGACCAAAAGAAATGCGAAACCACCGGAACGTCCCATTTTATACGGGAATCCCCAAATGTTTCCAAGACCCACGGCAGAGCCGATTGCAGACATAAGAAAACCAAAATTGCTTTTCCATGAGCCACGATTAGAATTATCCAAAATTTACATCTCCCTTCGTGATTAACTGAGTTAGTTTACTATATTATGGGAAATAAGTCAAGTGCTGATACATTTAAATGCAGTATAATTTCTAAAATACTTTTCTTTTTTACATATTTGTGTTATACTATTACGTTAGAAAAGAGGTAAAACTATGAATCAGGATATGCTTATAACAAAAATAATAACGGGGAAAGCTCCTTGCTCTGTGGTTCTGGATGTTCCGGAAGCGGAAATTCCCTGTGATTTCAAAGAAAAATTCAATGATGCACAAGTTGCGGTTTCGGCTTTCTGTAAAACTGTAATTGATTCGGTCTGTGATAATGTTGCTGCTGTTTCGGTGAAAACTCCTGTTTTTTCAAGATATGGAACGGAATTTCTTTCGGAGATTTTCTCCTATGCAAAGGGTAAAGGTCTTTATACAATTGCTGATGCAAAGTGTAGCGGAGACCCGGTTTCGGCAAAAGAGGAGGCTACTTTCTTTCTTGAAACGCTTGATGCCGATGCGATAACTTTAAGTCCCTATTTAGGTGTTGAAAGTTTGTATCCTTTCTTTGAAAAATGTGAAGATCTCGGTAAAAGCGCATTTATTGTGAGCCATTCCGAAGAAGGTGCACCACGTGATGTTCAGGAGCTTATGGCAGGAATGCGTATGGTTTATCGGGCTGTCTGCGAAAAGGTAAGCCTTCGCGGAGAAAAAAGAACGGGACAAAACGGATATTCAGATATTGGCATAATGATAGGCGGAGTTTCAAATAAAATACTGCAGGAACTTCGACGTACATACAAGAAAACATTCTTCCTGCTCACGGGATATGACGGCAACAAAGTGAGTGCACATGATCTGAACGGAGCCTTTGATATAAGGGGGCTCGGCGGACTTGTCTGCGTTTCACGTGCAATAACAATGCCGCCCGGTGATGGCGAGCTTTCCGAACGCATAAAGCTTGCAACGGAAGAAATGTCAAAAGATCTTAAGCTTTGTTTTTGATTTCATAATTACCGAAAGGGGAGTGGATCACATTACAGACATATATTTTGTACGCCACGCAGAATCCTTCGGAAATCTTACCAGACGTGCTTATGGCTGGTATGATGGCATGGTAACGCCACGCGGATATGAGCAGATAGAATGTTTGCGAAAAAGATTTGCAAACGTGGATGTAGATGTGGTATATTCAAGTGATATTATCAGAGCTTGTGAAACGGCAAAGGCAATATATGAGAATAAAGGTATTCCGTTTCACACAGATGCCGCCTTTCGTGAGGTGTCACTCGGTGCGTGGGAAGATATGCCTTGGGGTGAAATTCCGGAGTTATTCCCCGAAGCGTATTTTAACTGGTGCGAAAGACCTCTCGATTTCGAGGTGCCGGGCGGTGAAACCTACAATGAAGTGTATAAAAGAGCAAAGTCTGCTCTTCGTAGAATTGTGGCACAGAATGACGGCAGAACCATAGCAGTTGTCAGTCACGGTGCAACACTTCGTATGCTTATGCACGGATTGCTTAACGGCGATAGTCTTGAAGGTGTTGAGAAAAGCCATTGGGGCGATAATACCTGCGTCAGCTTGCTGAAATACGAAAATGGCACATACACAGAAGTTTTCAGGAATGATAATTCTCATCTCAGCAATATGCCGGGATTTGAAGAAAATATGCGCTGGGTAAAAGAAGGCGTGGGAAGAAACGCAGCTTTCAGGTTGGCGGAACTTCCTGAGGACAAAACGAAAATCCGAAGATATTACAGCCTTGCGTGGAAAGAAATCTTCGGTGAAGAACTTGAAAACTATCGTGATGTAGATAAAAAGGCAAGGCGCATACTGAACAAAAGTAAATATAGCATTGCATTTGCATATTGCCCTTCCGGTGAGATAGGTGTAATAATACTTGACGAAGAAATGTCTGCCTATCCCAATGCCGGACATATTTCCGTTGTGTATTTGAACCCGGAATTTCGCAGAATGCGCTATGGAATTCAGATTATAGGTCACGCTATGAGCAGATACAAAAGTCTCGGCAAAAAACATATCAGCGTCAGAGTTGCCGAGGATAATGTCGCGGCACAGAATTTTTATAAAAAGTACGGCTTCTATGAAGCTTACAGAGAAGTTGAAGATAATACAAAACAGATAGTTATGTTGCTTGATATATAATGTAAAGGGTGATAAATTTGTCTAATAAAAAAGAAGCTTCATTTGTCAAAGGTGCAATGATTCTTGCGATATCCAGCATAATTGTGAAGATTATCGGTGCTGTCTTCCGCATTCCGCTTGTGAACATCATACGAGATGATGTTACAATGGGAATGTATCAAACTGCGTATACATATTATTCCGTGTTTTTGACTATAGCTACTGCCGGTATTCCTATAGCTATTTCAAAGTTGGTGTCAGAAAGTCGTGTTTTGGGGCGCACTAACGAGATGAAGCAAGCGTTTGGAACGGCAATGCGATTCTGTGTAGTGGTTGGCGTTGTATCAATGTTGTTCTTGTTCTTCGGAGCAAGTTGGCTTGCCGAAATTCAGGGAAATGTTGATGCGGCTCCCGGGATAATGACGCTTGCTCCTGCGGTGCTTTTTATGGCTGTTACTGCAGCATTCAGGGGATATTTCCAGGGACACGACAATATGATTCCCACTGCCGTAACTCAGATGACGGAAGCATTATCCAGGCTTGTGATAGGAATTCCGGTCGGATGGTTTTTGGTTTCAAATGGATTTAAAGGAAAATTCGTAACAGCAGGAATTATAACGGGAATAACAATGGGAGCCATTATTTCTGTATTATTGATGATACTGTTTAAGTTGAGAAAAAAGAGTGTTGATGAAAGGCTTCCACAAAATGATAATAAGTCAAGGTCTCGCTCTGAATTATTGAGTATTTTGTTAAAAATAGCAATTCCTGTTACAGTAGGTTCTTTTGTTATGCAACTTACAAGTATGATTGATATGTTCCTGATAAAAAACAGGCTTATTGATATTGGATATACAAAGGAACTTGCAGAAGCGAGTTATGGCATATATGGAAGTTATGTATTGCCGATATTTAATTTGATTCCATCAATAATTATTTCCTTAAATGTTAGTGTTACACCAACAATCTCAGCGGCACATGCAGTTAAGGATACGAAAAAGCTTCATGATACATTGCTTTCAGCACTTCGTATAGTAGTTATTTTCACACTTCCTGCGGCAGTAGGAATTTCAGTTATTTCGCAACCGATTTTGTCTATTATATTTCCGACCATGCCGGACAGCGTTGCAATAGCAGCACCGGTTCTTTCGCTTCTCGGTATTGCATCGTTCTTCCTTTGTGCATCTTCTCTCACATCAACATCTATGCAGGCAATGGGAAAACCAACGATTCCGCTTATAACAATGGCGATAGGCGCAGTTGTAAAAATCGTTGCAAACTATATCCTCATTGCAATCCCTGGAGTAGAACTTATGGGTGCGGCAATAGGAACGGTGCTCTGCTATGTGGTCATAACTGTTTTGAATATGATAATGCTTTCAAAAATTGTCGGATTCAGACCTAAATTTATGCAAACATATATCCGACCGCTTATATGTTGTGCAATAATGGGAGTGGTTGTGTTTTTCTCCTATGAACTCTGTTTGTTGTTTGTTGGAAATCTTATATCCGTTGCGGTATCTGTTTTCCTCGGCGTTGTGGTATATCTTGTATCAATGATACTTCTTCGCGGAATAACGAAAGAGGATGTTATGGGACTTCCTAAAGGCGAAAAAATAGCATCTCTGATTTTCAGAAATAAGTAAAGAAAGTTCTAAAAAACACGTCTGCATACACAAGATTTGTGCGCAGACGTGTTTTTTATACATTATACATACTGTAAAGATTACTATATAGTCCTTGCTTTGCCATAAGGTCGTTGTGAGAACCGCTTTCTTCGATACCATTCTCCGTAAGCACGAGTATGGTATCGGCATTTTTGATTGTTGTAAGACGGTGTGCGATAGTAAGAGTTGTGCGACCTTTTGCGAGCTCTGCCAGGGATTTTTGTACTATGTGTTCACTTTCGTTGTCGAGAGCACTTGTTGCCTCATCAAGAATGAGAATCGGCGGATTTTTAAGAAATACACGGGCGATTGAAATTCGTTGTTTCTGACCGCCTGAAAGCTTGACTCCTCGTTCTCCCACAAATGTGTCATATCCGTTGGGAAGCTGTTCGATAAATTCGTGAGCCCCGGCAAGTCGTGCGGCATTTTCTATTTCTTCACGTGTTGCCCCCGGACGCCCGTATTCGATGTTGTCATAAACCGTTCCGGAGAAGAGGTAAACATCCTGCTGAACAATTCCTATCTGTGAACGAAGTGAGTGAGTTGTTACATCACGGATATCTGTTCCATCTATGAGAATCTCACCGGCAGTAACATCATAAAATCTCGGGATAAGATTGCAAAGCGTTGTTTTTCCGGCACCGGACGGACCCACAAGCGCAATGTTTTCACCTTTTTTGATATGTAGATTTATGTTGTTGAGAACATTTTCCTGTCCGTCGTTGTATTTGAAGCTCACATTTTTGAATATAACTTCACCGCGAACTCCCGGCATTTCCTTTGCGTCGGGTTTGTCGTTGATTTCGATTGGTTCATCAAGTACCTCAACAAAACGCTCTATTCCTGTTATTCCGCGTTGGAATTGCTCGGAAAATTCAACGATTCTGCGAATAGTTGCAAGAAGAGTTGAAACATAGAGCAGATACGCTGTGAGATCTGCTGCGGAAATTCGACCCATCTGCATAAAGAGTGCACCGAAAGCAACAACTACAATATACATAAGCCCGTCGAAGAAACGGGTGAGACAATGGAAACCTGCCATATATTTGTAGGTTTCTTTCTTTGTGTCAAGAAACTTTTCGTTTCCCTCGGCAAACTTTTCTTTCTCAATCTCTTCGTTTGCAAAGGATTTTACAACACGGATTCCGAGAAGGGAATCTTCGACAGCAGAATTTATCTCTCCAAGCTGATTTCTGGAACGCTTGAAAGCCCGTCTCATACTCTTGTTAAAGCGAGTTGAAACGATCACCATAACAGGTATGATTGCAAAGATTATAAGCGTGAGCCAAAAGTCCATGGAACTTAAGATTATAAAGGAGAAGATGACCTTGACTGCGGCAATAAAGAATTCTTCAGGACAATGATGTGCAAACTCCGTAACGTCAAACAGGTCGCTTGTTATTCTCGACATAAGCTGTCCGACTTTGGCGTTGCTGTAGTAGGAGTACGAGAGCTTCTGCATATGTGAGAATAAATCCCGTCTCATGTCTGTTTCAATCATAGAGCCCATAACGTGACCACGATTTGACATATAGTAGTAGGCAAAGACATCAATCAGCTTGAGTCCTGTATACAATGCAACTGCCGAGACAATTATTTCGGTAGAAAGTGTGGAAATATCGCTCATGCCGAGCGCAGTAAGATGTCTCACTATAAGTGGAAGGACAAGGTCACAAACAGTTGTGAGAAGTGCGCAGAATAGGTCGAGAAAAAGTATGAATTTGTATTTTTTAAAATAGGGGATAAATCGGGAAAGAAGATACTTTGTGTTTTTCTTAGTTCTTTGTTTATTTTTCAAGATTAACTCCTCCGGAGTGAATTATTGTTGTTTGTTCTTTGGGTCTTTAAAGAATTTTCCGATAAGCATAACGATGAAGAAAACTATGAGATACCAGACACAGGAAATTCCGTGGGCAAGGACCGTTGCATAAATCATAAAGAGAGAGGCAACGACGGCGATTGCAGGGAGAATGAAGCGTCGGAGTGCATTCAGTTCTTTTGCTTTTTTCATCCATGAAATAAATATCGGGATATAGAGCGCATACATGGTGAGAATAGGAAGCTCTGTGGGATCAAATGCAAACTTTCCGCCGAAAGTCTCTGCAAGGTTTGAAAAGAAGAAAAGCAAAAGCCACATCGCACAGAGAATAAGTCCGAAGATTGCGGAGTTTCCTGCCATATTTGTGGAGGGGGAAACCTCGCCGAATGTCTTTGAAGCGGGGCCTTCATTTCGTGTTGCAAGTGAAAAGATTCCACGGCTGCAACCGAGCATAAGTCCGTTGAGTGTTCCGAGACAAGAAACTGCGACAAAGAGGTTGAGGATGTTTCCGAAAACATTGCCGAATATATTTGTAAAAGCTACCGTAGCACCTTTGTCAATGAGCTCCTGATTTGTAGCTCCGCCGGCAACGCCGATGTAATAGAAAACATATACTGCGATTATGATTATACTGCCTGAAATAAGAGCAATAGGGAGATTTCGTTTTGAGTCCTTAAGCTCTGCGTTTATTGAAGTAGCAATAATCCAACCTTCGTAAGCAAAGGCTGTCGCACAGACAGAGGCAAGGAATGGATTTGTTGCAACGTCTTTAACAACTGCAACCGTTGTAAAGTTGTTTGATAAACCGCCTGTCGCAATGCCGTAGGCGATACCTACAACTGCCATGAGAAGAAGCGGAATGAGTTTGATGATTGTCGCACTTACCTGGAGTTTACCTGCAAGCTTGGGAGAAAGTGCATTTATTGCAAATGCAAGAATAAGGTAGAAGAAAGCAAGAACCATACACTCGGGGGATATCGTAACTTCGGAAATAAGCATCGGAAAGTCGGGGTTTACAGATGTTATAAAAACAAGAGTGTATCGTGCTGAAAGCCAGGCAAGCGCCATAACGAGAGTGGGGTAGTAGAAGGTGGTTAAAAACCAACCTGTGTAGTAAGCGTAAGTTTTTCCGAGTGTTGCTTCGGCGTAGTCAACAACTCCGTTGACTTTTTCATATTTCTGTGCCATAGTCGCAAAAACAAGCACACAGGAAAGCATAACGAGACCACCAACAATCCATGCGATAATTCCCATGGGCATATCTCCACCCGTTTTGGTGAGAATATCCTGTGCTTTGAAGAATACACCGCTACCGATAACGATGCCGACAACCATACATATGGCGGTAAAAAGACCGTATTTTCTTTCTAATTTTCCATGCATAAGCATATTATCTCCCTGATTGAAAGTTGAACATATTATGTGTAAATATAGTTTATTCTAAAATGGTTAAAAAGTCAATCTTGTCGAAAAATTTTTGGATGAATTGTTGCAGCTTGTTTGCGTAGTTTGAAGTTGTTTGCAGTTTATGAGAAATTTGTTCCAAAAAATGTTGCAAAAATGAAAACGTTGTGTTAAACTATATAAGTTTGAAAAAACGATATTAAATTTTAAAGAGGCGAATTAGTAATGGGTATTCTCTTGACAACTTCCATCGCACTTTTGGCAGGTCTTCTTATGACCAGGGTTTTCAAACCCTTCAAGCTTCCTGCAGTAACAGCATATCTCATTGCAGGTGTGCTTATCGGTCCTTATTGTCTCGGAGCTTGCGGCATTCCGAATCTGGGCTTTAATTCTCATGCCGCAGTTGAGCTTCTCTCATTGGTTTCCGAGGTGGCTCTCGGCTTCATTGCATTTTCAATCGGTAGCGAATTCAGACTTGAAGATCTTAAGAAGACAGGCAAACAGGCATTTGTTATCGGTATTTTCCAGGCACTTGTGGCTACTTTGTTTGTTGACCTTGCTCTTCTTGTGGTTCATTACATTATGCCGGAAGTTATATCTATGTCGCAGGTTCTTACCCTCGGTGCAATAGCAACAGCAACAGCTCCTGCAGCAACCCTTATGGTTGTACGTCAGTATAAGGCAAAAGGACCACTCACAGATCTCCTTCTTCCGATTGTTGCTCTCGACGATGCTGTGGGCCTTGTGGTATTTGCAGTTTCCTTCGGTATCGCAAAAACACTTGTAAGCGGTCAGGTTGATATGATTTCAATTATCGTAAATCCGATAGTTGAGATTGTATGCTCTCTCACCCTCGGTGCAATTATGGGCTGGATTCTCACTCATCTTGAAAAGCTTTTCAATTCAAATACAAACCGTCTCAATCTCTCTATAGCTTTTGTATTTTTAACGGTTGCGCTTTCTATGATGAAGTTTGAGATTGGAATCGTTCATGTGTCTTTTTCGTCACTTCTTGTATGTATGATGATGGGAACAATATTCTGCAACATCTGTCCTCTTTCCGAAGACCTTATGGAACGCTCGGAAAAATGGACATCACCGCTTCTGGCACTGTTCTTTGTTATAAGCGGTGCAGAACTTGAACTCGGAGTATTTGCCAATATGGCAATTGTCGCTATTGGTGTTATTTATATCATTTTCAGATCTCTCGGAAAATATTTCGGAACATATGTCAGTGCTAAGGCAACAAAGTGTGCTCCAAATATTTGCAAATACCTCGGTATCACACTTCTGCCGCAGGCAGGTGTGGCACTTGGTATGTGCACCATTGCGGCAGATCCGATAAACGGACTTGGAGCTCAAGGGGCACTTATCCGCAATATCACCCTTTTTGCAGTTCTTATCTATGAACTTGTCGGACCGTTGTTCACACGTATGGCACTTACTGCGGCTGGCGATATCAAGCCGATGTCAGATGAAGTCAAGAATCGCCGTCAGACAAAGCTTGAAATGGCAAAGCAGAAGGAAAACAGTAATCAACAGTAATATATCAAAAATCCAAATGTCAGATGCGGCATTTGGATTTTTATACGATAGGTGATTTTTATGAATCTGATAAGAACATTGGCATCGAACAGCTTTTTGTATGTCAAAGCATTTATTAAGTGGACAATAATTGCCGTAGTTGTAGGTGGAATCGGGGGAGTGCTCGGAAGCCTTTTTCACGAATCCGTTGAGTATGTCACAGGTCTTCGCACAGAAAACAGCTGGCTTATCTATCTTCTCCCGGCAGGCGGACTTCTTATTGCAGCACTTTATGGCCTTTCGAGGACAAAAATTGATACAAACCGTGTTATTGAATCTGTAAGAAGCGAAAAGGACATCCCCTGGTATATGGCACCCTTCATTTTTGTGGGAACGGTTATAACCCATCTTTTTGGCGGATCTGCAGGCAGAGAGGGAGCGGCACTTCAGGTCGGAGGATGTATTGGTTATAATCTCGGGAAAATTATAAGGCTTAATAAAAATGATATGCATATCATAATTATGACAGGAATGAGCGCGGTTTTTACTGCAATGTTCGGAACTCCTATGACGGCGGTACTTTTTGCACTTGAAGTAACAAGTGTCGGAGTTATGTATTATGCAGGTTTTCTGCCCTGCACAGTTTCATCTCTTGTCGCTTATGGCATCTCTCTTGCTTTCGGTATTTCTCCCGTATCATTCAATGTTGTAAATGTTCCCGGCTTCAGTATCGAGAATGCCGTCCGAGTTGGAATACTCGCAATTCTTTGTGCAATAGTCTGTGTGATATTCTGTCTCACTATGAAAAAAGGCGAAGAGCTTTCAAAGAAGTTTTTAAAAAACAGCTATCTCAGAATATTTGTTGGCGGACTTCTTATAGTTGGTCTCACTCTCCTTTGCGGAACCTATGATTATAACGGTGCAGGTATACATGTTATAGAAGGAGCAATGCAGGGAAGTGCAGACTATTGGGATTTTGCCCTGAAGATTATATTCACTGCCATAACAGTAGCAGCAGGTTTTAAGGGCGGCGAAATTGTCCCCACCTTCTTTATAGGAGCAACCTTCGGCTGCGTTGTTGCTCCGCTTCTCGGAATTGACCCGGGATTCGGTGCGGCAATCGGATTTGTGGCTCTCTTTTGCGGTGTTGTAAATTGTCCCATTGCATCTCTTATGCTTTCTTTTGAAGTTTTCGGGGGAGCAGCACTTCCTGCATTTATGATAGCCTGCGGAATAAGCTATATGATGTCGGGATATACCGGACTTTATAAAAGCCAGAAGATAATGTATTCAAAGATTGAAGCAAAATTTGTTGATACAAACGTAAACTGAAAAAACAGATGCCGTGTTGTTAATAAAAACAACACGGCATATTATTTTTTGCAGGATTTTCACCTTGACTATTTCCTCGTTTTACCATATACTTTTAATATAATAAATTGGAGGTTACTACATATGAAAAACACAGTTGAAATAAAACCCGTACCGCAGGTTGCTTCCTGGGGCGAAGGCATTGTAAAACTCGGTACTCTCGGTAAGGCAGATTATAATATATCCGCAGAAAATTTAAACGGAGAGCTTTCAAAGAAAGCTTATGCAATTTTAGATGACTTTCTTTCCGGAAAGACCTGCGATATCGGAGAAAAGAACGGAAGCATAGCCGTTGAGCTTAAAATTACGTCCGATGTTCCGGCAGAGGTGAAAAAGAACGTCGATCAGGGCTATGCAATTTCTGTAAAGGACGATAAAATCACCCTCACAGGCTTTGGCGAAGCAGGCCTTTATTATGCAGTCAATACATTTATGCAGTGTGTAAAGCTTGAAAACAATGTTATTTTCGTCTCCGAAATGTCAGTTCTTGACTGGCCGGATCTCCGCACTCGCGGTCATTTTATGGAGTGTCGCTACGGAAGCAATCTTATGGAGCTTGAGGATTGGAAAGCACTTGTTGACGATATGGCGGCAATGAAGATGAATCAGCTTGTTGTTGCTCTTTATGGTTGCTGGAATGTTCAGTATGATGGAATTATAAGTGAATATGTATATATTCCCGTAAAGAAGTATCCGGATATCAAAGCAAATGTTGTAAAGCGCTATTTCTCACCCAAGGAAAACCGCTGGGTTGATGAAACTGTTCCCACTCCTATGGCTGAAAAGGATTTCTTTGGTGAGCTTGTAGCTTATGGTAAGTCCTGCGGCGTTGAGATTGTACCGCTCTGGAACAGCTATGGCCATAATACTATCGTTCCGAGACTTTACCCCGAAGTGAGTGCAGTTATAGACGGAAAGCAGACAGGTCACGGCTTCTGCATTTCAACAAAGAAGACCTATGATATCCTCTTTGATATTTTCGATCAGATTATTGATGACTATCTCAAACCTAACGGAATTGAATCCTTCCATGTCGGACTTGACGAAGTATGGGAAGAGAGAGCTACAGATGTAAATGATGTGTTCAAGGTATTCTCACCCTGGTGTGAGTGCGATGAATGTAAGAAGATGAGCAATGAGGAAAAGTTCCTCAACCATGCAATCAGACTTATAAAGCATCTCAAGAGCCGCGGAATGAAGAATGTATATATGTATTCCGATATGATGACAAGAGTTGTTGACCCGGTAAAATTCAAGAAGATTCTTGAAGAAAATGATGTTCTTGATGTAACAGTTGCCGACTGGTGGACATATACAAACTATGAAGACGGACTTATGTTCAAAACAATGTATCCCGAGCTTGGAATCCGTTCAACAATTAAACCCTGGAACTCATACTATCACTGGAACTCCACCTTTGACTCTGTTCCCAACGTATATATTCTCTCCGAAATGGCACACCGTGAAGGTCATGTTGAAGGCCTCCAGTCCTATTCTGCGTGGGATAAGAGCTGTGATAAGAACCATATGAGTATGGCTGACTATAGCTGGAACTTTGTGGGAACGGGTGATGTTACCGAATTCCGTAACAGATATGCAATGCGTGAGTTTGGTGCAAGATATGATGAGGCAAAGCTTGGTCTCGAGCTTATGGATGAAATAACCGAGAGAAGACCCGGAAACAGCGAATTTGAGCGTACAGGCGAGGAAGAAACCGTAGGTAACGGCACAATTATTCACCTTGAACTTTCCTATTACTTCTTCAGCTATGTAAGACCCGATAAGGATTATCCGAGAAACTTCCCGGGTGAGAGTATGACAAATATTCTTTCAAAGCGTGCTTTCTATGAAAAACGCCTTGCAGAGATTTCAGAAAAATCCGTGAAGGCTCTCTCGATATTTGATGAGCTTTCAAAAGACCCGCGTTGCAATGTGGAGCTTTCAAAGCGTTTTGCTTGTGAGTGTGCAAACTACCTTGCACTTGCGGAAGATTATAAGGCACTTCTCAAAATCCACGATGCGGCAGAGGCAAAGGATGCAAAAACAGTTGCAGCACTTGCTTCGGAAAGAAAGAACGCCCGTCTTTCTCTTATGCTCAAGATAGAGAGCGTTAAGGAAGCATTCCTTATGCCGAGCCATCTCCGCAACCAGAGCATCTTCATGCAGCTCTTTGCAGACATTGAGGCTTATGCAAATAGTGCATCGGATATGAAGGTAGATGTCTGTGATCTTCGAAACCTCGCAAGTGATGCATTTATGTCATTGAGATAAGTGCAGGAGAACGGAAGATGAAGCAGATTATCAGAAAATGGTATAAAAAACTCGGATTTCCCACGGAATGGGATGATGAGTTTGAAAATCTTCTTGAAAAGGAAAAGCTTTCTCCTTGCACATTCGAAGAATATGACGACAAGGAAAGTCTTGCCCGTAATCTTCCCATGTTCCTCTATTTTTGCGAGAACGTTGAAAAACAGTATAAAGAACTGGGGATTTCCGAGAAAGTTTTGCTCGACACTTTAAGCGATATTCTTATTTGGGCGAAGATGTTTAAATCTATATATGGAACTCTGGGGTTGGAGGAAACAAAGTGGATAAGTCGTCATCTCGGATTAAGGCTTTTCCGTCTCGGAAGACTTCAGTTCTGTATGGCAGAGGGTGAGCTTGAAATCCATATTCCGGAAGGAGAAAGTATGACACCGGAGCTTTGCCGGGATTCCATAGAACGTTCAAAAACTTTTTTTGCAAAGTATTTTCCGGAGTTTGTGTATAGTAAATATACCTGTCACTCTTGGCTTCTGGATGATACCATTCTGAACTTTGTCGGCAAAGATTCAAACATAGCAAAGTTTATGAGAATGTTTGACATAAAAAGCCGTGAAGAGTCGTATTCTGCACTCAAATATGTTTTCCGCCATGACGCAAGACCGGAAAACCTTGAAGGTTTTGAACCGAAATCACGTATGGCAAAAGAAATCAAAGAATATGTTACAAGTGGCGGAAAACTTTATGAGGTACTCGGAGAAATTCCGAAAAATAAGGAAATATAAGGAGAAACAGAAATGAAAGTTCTTGCTATAGGTAATAGCTTTTCTCAGGATGCAACCCGATATCTGCACAGCATTGCAAAATGCGGCGGTGACGATATAACAGTAGTAAATCTTTATATCGGAGGATGTCCGCTTTCGCGCCATTACAGGAATATGCTTTCAAAGGAAAAAGCATATGCTCTCGATTTCAACGGACAGTCAACGGGTTTTCATGTAAACCTCGATGAGGCACTTCTTTCAAGGGACTGGGACTACATCACTCTTCAACAGGCAAGTGCTTTGAGCATCAATTATGATACATATCAGCCTTATCTTGAAGACCTTTCTTCATATGTCCGTATGTGCTCGCCGAAAGCAAAGCTCATAATCCACGAAACATGGAGCTATGAAGATGGCTGTGAGAAGCTTAAAAATCTCGGATATGATAAAAGATGCGATATGTATGATGCTTTGCATAAGGCATATGACTTTGCCGCATCGGCAACAGCGGCATACTCCGTGATTCCGTCAGGAACGCTTTTTGAAATGCTTGCAAAGTGTGGTCTTCCGATTCACCGTGATACTGCCCACGCAAGCTGGGGAATAGGTCGCTATGCTCTTTCTCTTCTCTGGTATGCCTGCCTTACGGGGAAGAATGTTTCCGATAATTCCTTTGCAGATTTTGATGAGGATATTTCACCTGATAATGTAGCAATCATAAAAAAATGCGTGAATGAAATTGCAAGATAAAAGTAGGGAACGACAATCGGTCGTTCCTCTTTTTTTAAAATAAATTTTTGTTGACAAAGGAGAAAAGATTTGTTATACTGAAATTGTAAAAACGTTTTTCCGCAGGTTGAAACTTACTTTTTTGAAGGTGAGTTTACTGCGGATTGTATTTTTTAACGGTAGAAAAACGTTTTTTCTCTCGAAAAAGGAGGCTTTTATATGGCAAATGAAATCACTATGATTATCTGTGGTGATACCGTACCCACTCAAAGCAATTTTGCGGAGTTTGCGAATGCAGACAGAAAAAGTTATCTCAGCGATGCTGTGTGGGAAAAGATGGAGAATGCGGATTTTCGGTTTATCAACCTCGAAGTTCCTCTTTGTGATGAGGAGAGACCTATCGTGAAGTGCGGGCCGAATCTCATAGCACCCACTTCAACGGTCAAGGGTATCAAGGCTATGAATCCTGACCTTATAGGCCTTGCCAATAACCACACTCTTGACCAGGATAAAGAGGGACTATTCAGTACCTTCGATGTGCTTTCCGAAAACGGACTTTCCTATATCGGAGCAGGAAAGAATC
Source organism: Oscillospiraceae bacterium (assembly GCA_017435965.1). Classification (GTDB taxonomy): domain Bacteria; phylum Bacillota; class Clostridia; order Oscillospirales; family JAAYXM01; genus SIG480. The sequence continues at coordinate 45,332 of JAFSEA010000011.1, read as the reverse complement.
TCAAGGAAGCACAAAAACCTTACATATTTGAGAAAAACGGTATTCGGATAGGCATATATAACTGTGCAGAGCACGAGTTCACAATAGCTGATGAGAATGCGCCCGGAGCAAACCCATTTGATGTTTTTGACAGTCCGGATCATATAAGAGCACTCAAGGCAGAATGTGATTTTGTTGTTGTAATCTATCACGGCTGTAAGGAGCATTATCGCTATCCGTCACCCAAAGTGCAAAAGGCGTGCAGAAAAATGGTGGACTGCGGCGCAGACCTCGTTGTAGGTCAGCACAGCCATTGTGTAGGGTGCGAGGAGCGTTACAAAGAAGGAGTTATAGTCTATGGGCAGGGCAACTTCATTTTTGACCACTTAAGTAATGAATTCTGGAAGACCGGAATGCTTGTGAAGGCGACCTTCGGAGAAAAACTTGAAGTTGAATATATCCCACTTCGTCAGGAAAATAAGGGAATAGGTCTCGGAGAAAAGGAAATCATCGATGGCTTTTTTGAAAGAAGCGAAGAAATCAAACGCCCCGGTTTTATAAAAGAGTCCTATGAAAAATATGCTCTTTCAATGATGGATGAATACTTTGTTATGCTTGAAGCAAGTGATGGTGAAAGGTTTTCAAACGAGCTTTTCAGCGAGAGGTTGAAGGAAAAAGACCACCACAAAAAATATGATATCAGCATACTTGCGGCAATGGAAAATCTTTTCCGATGTGAAGCACACAGCGAGCTTATACAGACGGCACTTCATAAGATAACGGATTCAGGCAAGTATCACGGATAAAAGAAAGGAGAATGAATGATGGGAAAGAAAGAATGGAGCATTGTTGATGGTTACCGTCCTCCGGTAAAAAAAGGTGATGCGGATAATTACCGTGGCCACGAATGTGTGCTCATTCTCAACCGCACGGAGCAGGATGCACATTGCAATATTGATATTTACTTTGAGGATGCACCTCCGGTCAAGGGAATCAAGTTTCTTGCACCTGCGGAACGAATCAGCACATTTTACACAGACGATATGAGTCTTTTCGGAAACGCAGGACTTGATATTATGCGTCAGTATTCAATGCATATCACAAGTGATGTTGAAATTGTTGTGCAATATGGCAGAATGGACGTAAATCAGGATAATCTCGCATATATGGTAACCTTGGGTTACGGGGAATAAGTGAGGTGACTTTATGGCAAACATTATTGATGTTGCAAAGCGTGCCGGAGTTTCCATTTCCACAGTCTCTAATGTAATCAATGGAACAAAGTATGTTGGAGACGATCTCACAATCAAGGTAAAAAGAGCTATAGAAGAGCTTGGTTATCAGGCAAACGAAGTTGCGGCGAGTATGAAGCGACGTACAACCAACAACATCGGAGTTATTCTTCCTAATATCGGAATGGTATTCTTTCCTGGTGTTTTGAAGGGAATTGAAGATGCCACAAAGGAAAAAGGATACAGGCTTTTCTACTTCAGTACCGACTATGATTTTGATAAGGAAAAGGAATATCTCGGACTTCTTAAAACCAGTTGGGTTGACGGAATAATTCTCGACTCCTGCTGTCCGACAGAACAGATTCCCGAATATCAAAAGGCGCTTGTAGGGAATGTGTCGGACAAGTTTGTCCCAGTTGTAACCCTTGAAGCTCCATTTACAGATAAAGAATTGGGAACCATAACACTCAATGAAACAGACTTTACCGAGAAAGCCATTGATTATCTCATTTCTCTCGGACACAGAGATATCGGTCTTATGCTTGGACCGGAGCATATTCCAATGCACGAGAACAACATTGAAGGATACAAGCGTGCATTCTCAAAGAACGGCTTAAAAACTTGGGAAGAAAATATTATGCACGGAACTTATTTTGCGGAAAGCGGTTACGAAGCAGTAAAGGAAGCCCTTGCAAAGGGCAAAAAGTGGACAGCCATTTTCTCTGCAAATGATCAGATGGCGATAGGTGCGATCAAAGCCATAAAAGAGGCAGGTCTTTCGATTCCGGAAGACATATCAATCATCGGAGTTGACGGCATATATGTTACCACCCTTATTGAACCTGCACTTACTACCGTTGAACTGCCCCGATATGAGATGGGATACCGTGCAGGACAAATGATACTTGAGATGATCGGAAAACCTCGTTGTGAGGGTAAACACGTCTCAATGGATGGTAAACTCATAATAAGAAAGTCCACAAACCCTGCGGCAGAAGAAAACTGGGTGCTGACAGGTTGGTAATATCTTAATTTGAAAGTATATAATCAGGAGGAAATACATATGAACAGACCACAGATCAAAGCGGAAACTTATATTGAAAGAGTAAAAAAGATGCAGGAGCTTGCAAGAGCAAATGGCTATGATGTGATAATCATTGCCGCAGACGAAGCTGAGCCTGCAAACGTCCGCTACTTTACAGGCTATGTGCCGGTGTTTGAAACAACGGCGATTATGATTCCTGCAGAGGGTGAGGCAACTCTCCTTATCGGACCGGAAAGCGAAGCACTTACAAAGAAAACATCAAGAATAGCAAATTATGAAAAGCTTCTTGAATTCCGTGAGACCTCTGACCCTGAATATCCCGATCTTAAGTATTCAACCTTCGCAGAGCTTATCGCGGCATTCAAGAATATAAAGCGTATCGGCATTATCGGTGCAAACGTTATGACGGTTCAGGTATACCTCGGAATACTTGAGGGTGCAAACGGTGCAGAAATCTGCCGTTGTGACAACCTTCTCCGTTCAATGCGTATGATTAAAACACCTGAAGAAATTGAGGTTATGCGTTATACTGCACAGATTGCCCAGCGCGGCTTTGAAAGTGCAATCGGAAATATTGCTCCGGGAATGACAGAACATCAGGTTATAGCGGAGTTTGTCCACGCCATTATGAAGGAAGGTGCAGAGTGCACAGGCTTCCCGTTCTGGTGCGTATCCGGTTCAAACTCAAATCAGGCAATCGGAAAATCATCATACAAGCAGATTGAAAAGAACGAGATTATCCAGATAACAATGGGGGCTTCCTATGAAGGCTACGTTGCAAGCTTCGGAAGACCAATTTCCTTCGGCAAACCCTCCGATGCAAAGGCATACGAGCTTCTCAGCGTAGGTCTTGAGGCAAACAAGCTCACTCATAAATACCTTGCTCCCGGTATAAAGGCTTGTGAAATTGTGGAAAAGGTTCACGGCTATGTTAGAGATGCAGGATATGGGGAATACATCGTTTACGGTCCGGGTCACGGAACGGGAATGATGGAGTGCGAGTACCCCTTTATCGAGAGCACATCTGATTATATCATTCAGCCGGGAATGACCTTCGCTGTTGATACCTTCCTCGGCGGCCCCGACTTCGGTATGCGTTATGAAGATGCGGCGGCAGTAACCGAGACAGGTGAGTTACAGCTTTCACGTGCACAGCAGGAGATTATAATTCTCTAAAAGAAGGGAAGTGTCCTTATGTTGAAAATTGAAACTGTCCTCGGACCTGTTGACAGCGATAAGCTTGGTGTGATAGCACCGCACGAGCACTTTTTTATAGATACAACCTTTGAGGCGCAGACTCCGAATACGGAGGAAGAAAAAATCCTCTTCAAGCAGCCTGTGGGAATAAACAATATAGATGTCCTTCGCAGAAACCCATTCCTGGTCCGTGATAATATGGTTGTGGACGATATGGAAACAATCGTATATGAAGTCAATCGCTTCAAAAAAGCGGGAGGAAATACAATTGTTGACCTGACTAATATCGGAATTAAGCGAGACCTCAAAAGAATACAGGAGGTAAGCCGTCGCACAGGAGTAAACGTTATAGCAGGCTGCGGACTTTACACGGGACTTACCATCCCGAAGCCTTATTCCGAAATGAATTCCGATGAGCTTGCACGTTGGATGATAAAGGAAATCAAAGAGGGCGATGAAGAAACGGGAATAAAACCCGGAGTAATCGGAGAAATCGGCACAAGTGAAACGGTCGAGCCTTTAGAGGCAATCTCTCTCCGTGCCGCTGCCTGGGCAAACCTTGAAACAAAGCTTCCCATATATATTCACACATACCCATGGAGCCGAGCATCCCTTGATGCCATAAAAATCCTTACGGCTGAAGGTGTGCGACCCGATCAGATTTGCATATGTCACCTTGATGTTGAGTTTGATACCGAGTATCTCAACCTGGTGTTCGATACAGGTGCTTATGCGATGTTCGATAACTTTGGCAAGGAATATTACTTCACAGCAAAAGACGCTGTTTTCTCGGGTGGTCCCTTTGAAACAGACCTTGACCGAGTGCGTATGATTATCCGTATGATTAAGGAAGGTCACACCGACCGCCTTATGCTTGCAACCGACGTGTGCTTAAAGTCACTTCTTCACAGCTTCGGCGGCTGGAGCTTTGACCATATCTTCACAAACATCGTTCCGATGATGGAAAATGAAGGAATAAGCCTTGAAGATATTGACACGATAATCAATAAAAATCCTCTTGAGTTTATCTGCTCAAGATAGAAAGAATTAAGGAGATAAAAATGGAAAATCAGTTCATTAAATCATTTGAAATCGCAGGTGACGGAGAAGTCGGCGATATAGTATCAAAAGACCGCAAAAAGGCAAGAGGGAAGCTCAAAGTAGGCGTTCTGCCCCTTTCCTGGTTTGAATGGTGGCCAATGTATCCCGAAAGCGGACTTCGTGAAAGTATTTTAGCCGACAGCGACCGCTTTGTGGAGCGTATGCAGGAAAAATTCGGAGATAAGTATGACCTTGTTATCCCCAATGAGCATATCGACACTCTCAATAAAGCATATGACGTTGGCGAATACTTCAAACGTGAGGGAATTGATGCAATCATCATTGATGAATCAACTTACATAACAGACTTTATCCCGATTCAGGCGATTGATGCACTTCCCGATATCCCTGTTATCCTCTTTGTAACACAGGCAAGTGACAATCTCTGGGACACAATGTGCAATACCGACGTTATCCGCTATGAGGGTCTTGTGGGAAATACACAGCTTGCAGGTGCGTTCAAGAAAATGGGAAGAAAGTACCGTGCAGTAGTGGGAAGCCTTGAAGATGAAGAGGCATTTGCGGAAATCGGAAAGCACCTTTCGGCACTTCAGCTTATTTCCGACCTTAAGTATATGGATATCGGCTTTGTGGGCCACACCTTCCGCGGAATGTATGATATTGAAGTAGATAAAACAAAGATAAAGGGCGTATTCGGTCCCAATGTTCTGTATCTCGATGTAACCCATCTTATTGATATCTGGAATGCTCTTTCAGAAGACGAAATTTCGGCGTATGTGGAGCAGATAAAGTGCGAGCTTCCTTATAAATTTGAGGGCATTGACGAGGAAGATGTGAGAAAGTCGGTTTCTCTCGGTCTTGCAGTAAGAAAGCTTATCGCAAAGTTTGGTATTGACGGGCTTACACTCCTCGGTCAGCACCATGTTGAGGTTGCAACAAGAGCATCGGCAGACCTTTCTTTCTACTGTGCAGAAAATGATGGCTGTATGACAAGCCACGAAGGCGACCTTGCAAACCTCGTTATGAAGTATATCCTCAATCACATAAGCGGTGACCTTCCCGTATTCCTCGAGTGGTCAGCCTTTGATATCAAGACAGATACACTCCTCCTCACGCACCACGGTGTTGTTGACCCGAAGATTCACGCCGCCGATCAGAACAAGTGCCGGGTAACTCCTTCACCGGAGAAGTGGGACTTCACAGGTCACGGTATGAGCGTTGAATATATGTCGAAGTCCGGTAAGGTAACTCTTGCTTGCCTTATTGATGCAAAAGACGGTTGGAAGCTTCTTCTCTCCGGCGGTGAGTGTTTAGAGCTTCCTCAGGCACCGAGCTTTGCACCGCAGTTCCGCTTCAAGCACGAAAGTCTCTCCGTAAAAAACTACTTAAAGCAGATTATCGAAGAAGGCGTTGCTCACCACGTCTGCCTTGTATACGGTGACTACCGTGAAGACTTAAAGCTCTGGGCACAGTATACAGGACTTAATATTGTTGAAATATAAAGGAGGAAAATAAAATGAAAAATTTAAAGGACAAAGTATGGCTTCTCGGTGAAACACCGGGCTCACACCACAACGTAACAGAATACAATCTTCCCGGAGTAAATAAGATGACTCCCATGGAGGGCCTTGAGTTTCTCGGAATAAAGAATCTCTGCCGAATGAAGATGCGTGTCGATATGGGACTTACCTATATGGAAGATCCGTATATCGTAGGAGATGCAATGGATAAGTGCTGTCTCTCCCTCGTTGGCTCCGGCGAATGGAGACCGGGAAGCGGAAAGATTGACGATATGGATGAAATCCTCACAGTTGCAAAGAAAGACAAGAGAATCGTTGCCGCAATAAATGACGACTTTATGTGTGGTGACCGTCCCCTTATCTTCACTCCCGAAGTGCTTCGTCAGCAGAGAGAAACTCTCCATAACGCACTTGACCGTCCCCTTGAGCTCTGGTCTGTATACTATGACCGTGACCTTGAAAAGGACGTTTTTGCACAGTCAAAGGAATTTGACGTAACGACCTACTGGACATGGTACAGCGAAAATCTCCGTGACCTCGAAAAAAGCCTTCAGTGGGCACGTTCTCTTACAAAGGATGGTCGTGTAATCCTCGGTGTTTATACTTACGACTACGGCAATGGTTGTCCTATATCCGATGACCTTATGAAGTTCCAGCTTGATTTCTCCTATGAGAAGATGCTCTCCGGCGAAATTGAAGGAATTATGCTCAACGGAAGCTGTAATATGGATCTCGGTCTTTCGGCTACGGACATCACGAAAAAGTGGCTTGATGATATGACTGAATAGTATATTTAAACAGCAGAAGGATTTATAGACTTTTCGGATAGTTTAATAAATAATATGAACGCAGTAGCCAAATACGTTTTGCTACTGCGTTTTTTATCTTATATATCTTTCTGGTTTGTGTAATTGGGCAAAAGCTTGGGAGAGACGGATGAGGTCTCAATTCCGGCACTCTTAAGCTCATTGTCAAACTTTTTGATATGCTCAAGTGTAAGCTTTCCCACAACTGTTTCTTTTGAGACCCTTGCGGCATTTTTTCCGGCACTTCGTCCAAATACGATAATATCAAGAAGTGAATTTCCCATAAGTCGGTTCTTTCCGTGGATTCCGCCGACAACCTCACCTGCGGCAAAGAGGTTTGGTATATTCGTTGTCATACAATCCGGTGTTATGTCAAGTCCGCCATTCTGATAATGAAGGGTGGGATATACCAATATTGGCTCCTTGCGGATGTCAATGCCGTATTTTTCAAACATTCGCATCATGGCAGGGATTCTTGCTTCAATTGTTCCTTCACCGCCGATTTCTTCGATCATGGGAGTATCGAGCCATACGCCATAACCGTTGTCTGTTTTTATCCCGTTTTTTCGCTCGGTACATTCACGGATTATGGAGGCTGCAGTCACATCACGTGTTTCGAGAGGATGCATAAACACCTCACCGTGAACGTTGACAAGCTTTGCACCGAGAGAGCGAACCTTCTCCGTAACAAGAGCACCGAAAATCTGAACAGGGTGAGCTGTACCCGTAGGATGATACTGGAGTGTTTCCTGATAGAGAAGCTTTGCTCCGGCACGGTAACCGAGAACAAGGCCGTCTGCCGTTGCACCGTAGTGATTGGAAGTGGGAAATCCCTGATAATGCATTCTTCCTGCACCGCCGGTTGCAATAACAACGGTTTTTGCCTTTGCAACAAGGATTTCCTTTGTTTCCATATTCATAAGAACTGCGCCTGCGGCTTTTCCGTCATCGTCAAGAATAAGCTCAATTGCAGCCGTAAAATCAACAACGGGAATATTGCGGTTAATTACTTCATCACGAAGGGTTCTCATAATTTCTGCACCGGAGTAGTCTTTTGCGGCGTGCATACGCTTTCTTGAAGTGCCTCCGCCGTGGGTAGTAATCATTGTACCGTCAGAATCCTTGTCAAACTCCACACCGAGATTGCCAAGCCATTGAATTGCCTCCGGAGCATCACATACAAGCTTTGAGAGAAGGTCTCGCTTTGCGGCAAAATGTCCGCCACCAAAAGCATCTATAAAGTGAATTGCAGGTGAATCGTTGGGTTTGTCGGCAGCCTGAATTCCGCCCTCAGCCATCATTGTGTTTGCATCACCCATACGGAGCTTTGTGACGATAAGAACATCTGCACCTGCCTCATTTGCTTCGATTGCGGCGGATGCACCGGCACCGCCACCGCCGATAATGAGAACATCGGTTTCGTAATCAGGGTTTTCGAGGTTGATGTCGTCCGGGGAAATGCGGCTGTGAGCCTGAAGAATTTCCGCAAGCTCAACGGGGACCTTTTCGCCCTTATTAGGACCTACGTTAAGAGCTATAAACTCATCACTCTTATAATCAGGATGGAAAGCTGAAAGCAAATCTTCTTTTTGTTCCGCTGTCATTCGTTCCGGTTCTAAGGCAATGTTATTCTTGCGTGCCGCCTCAACTGCGGCGAGAGAAGCCTGAAATTTTTCCGAATACATTTTCTTTCCTCCTTATTCTTCGATTTCACGGGTGTTGTAAAGCTCTTGGAGTTCTTCAACAGGCTTTTGCATAAGTGCCTCTATAAGCTCGGTAAAATCGCCATTCTGAATTTCCTTAACACGGTCTTCGAGATGTGCGCTGCCGGGAGCAAGGTATTTTCCGTTGATTCTGCGTGCAAGCATTGCAACCTGAGGGTGAGAAATTCCCGCAGGGCATCTTGAAGAACAGACACCGCACATAACACAGTCAAAAGATTCCTCGGCACACTTTTCAAAATCGCCGCGTTGGGCGTATGCAATATACTGCATAACGTTAAGCTCCTGAGTGCAGCTCTTGGTGCAAGCATTGCAGCCGATACAAGCGTAAATCTCGGGATATAACTGCATCATAACAGCTTCCGAAACGGGGATATTCTCAATGTCATACCCCTGCTTGATGAGAGGAAAGAAGGGAAGTGTTGCGATATACATATTGTCCTGAACCTTGGTCTGGCAGGCAAGACAAGCTTTAAGCTCACGGTCACCTTTAATTCTGTAAATGGTGGCACAAGCGCCGCAGAAACCATTGCGGCAACCGCAACCGCGAACTAACTGATAACCGGCATATTCCATTGCAGTCATAATCGTAAGTTCTTCCGGAACGGCGTATTTCTTGCCAAATATAAATACGTTAACAAATTTTTCCATGGTATTTCTCCTTTAATACTCGGACGGAAGCTCGTCCAGCTCATCACAACGGAAAACAGGTCCGTCTTTGCAAACATACTTGGAACCTACATTGCATCTTCCGCACTTACCAACACCACATTTCATACGAAGCTCAAGTGTTGTATAAATCTGTGTTTTATCAAAACCAAGGGAACAGAGCCCGTCAAGGGTAAATTTAATCATAATGGGAGGTCCGCATAAAACTGCCACCTTGTTTGTGTCAAAATCAAGCTCTTTGACGTAGTTCGGAACAAAACCAACGTGACCATCCCATCCTTCCTGGGGATTATCTATTGTGAGATGTACATTCACGCCTGCATCCTTTGACCACTCTTCGATAATTTCGTTGTAATCAAGGAGGTCATCCTTGCTTCTTGAACCGTATACTATATCGATGTCACCATATCTGTCACGGTAGTGACGGCAATAGTTAATAACGGAACGAAGCGGAGCAAGACCGACACCGCCTGCAATAAAGAGAAGGTTTTTCCCTGCAAAAACATCGTCAACGGGGAATGGGTTTCCATAAGGACCCCTGATTGTAATCTGCTGACCAACCTCGGCACTGTGAAGCCATTCCGTAACACATCCGCATTTTTTTATGGAAAATTCCATAAATTCCTCATTGGTGGGGGAGGATGTAATTGAGAACATCGCCTCACCAACTCCGGGAATAGAGAGCATTGCACATTGACCCGGTCGATGGTCAAAAGCCTTTTTGCCATCCGGTGTAACAACTCTGAATGTTTTGATGTCGGGAGTATCAATTCGTACATCGGTGATCACGCCGATATGGGGAATCAAAACGTCATTTTTCACTTTTTTCCCCTCCAAACTTTTTCATTACCTTAACTATATTCATCGAAATTGGGCATTTCGCAAGACAACGTCCGCAACCTACACAACCGAAAATACCGTCATTATTTTCCGGGAAATATACAAGCTTGTGCATAAAACGCTGGCGGAAACGCTCTTTTTGAGTGAGTCTGTTGTTTCCGTGAGCCATTTTTGTAAACTCCGAATACATACACGAATCCCAGCAACGATATCGGATAACTCCGTTTCCCGTGTTGAAGTCCTTGATGTCATAGCATTGGCAGGTGGGGCATACAAAGGTGCAGGTTCCGCAACCGAGACAAGCTTCCGAAAGCTTATCCCAAAGGGGAGAATCGAAAAGCTCTGCGGTTTTGCCACCGCCAAAAGTATTTGTGTCCACCTTTGAATTCGGGAGACGACTGCAGATTTTTGAAATTTCCTCTTTCTGCTTTACAACTGCCTCGTCGGAGCATTCTTCCGTTACGGAAGAGAGTTTATCCATCAACAAAGCACCTTTTTCGGTGTTTGGGGAAAAATATACTTCCGTATCTGTCTTCCAGGCGGAAATATCTCCATCGGGATTTTCGGGAGAAATTCCAAAAGAAGTGCAGAAGCAGGTCTCTGACGGATGAGAGCAGGCAACAGATATTATAACGCTGTGTTCACGGCGAGTAGCATAATAGCTGTCACAAGGCTCGGATAAAAAAACACGGTCTAAAATATCAAAGCTTCTTACATCGCAGGCACGAACTCCGAAAACAACAAAATCCTCGGATTCTTTGCGTATGTCAGTAAGTTCAATGTTCTTTCCCGAAGTTTTGAAAGCCATAAGGTCTTCTGTCTGAGGAAAGAAAAAATCTTTGGGGCTTTTTGTGGTATTGAGCGACTCAGACCATTTTACGCCTTCTGTCCATTGGGAAAAAGCAGAACTGCCGTCACTTCCGTCTACCGGGAGATACAGAGTCATACTTTTTGAAATTTCGGCAAAAACAGAATTTATTTCCGAAAGTGAGCATTTACGCATCTGTATCCCTCCTATGGAAAATTTCGCAGGGTTCTATGTCTTCGGTGGTATAGTCTGTAAGCGGAGCGCGAAGACCAATTTCTTCTCCTGCCTGATACTCACCGTAGAATTCATTTATATCCTTGATAAACTTGCGGTTTAAGAGATGAAGCGGAATATTCTGAGGACAAACTCTTGAACATTCTCCGCAATCTGTGCAACGGCCGGCAACATGGAATGCACGTATTATGTGGAAAAGCTTTTCTTCAAAGCTGTTTGCGGCAGCCTTGTTTTCAACGCCCGAGGAAGGATTGTTGAACACGCATTTTTCGCAGGTACAGGCAGGACATACATCACGGCAGGCATTGCAACGGATGCAACGTGAAAGCTCGTTCTGCCAGAACTCAAATCTTTCCTCCGCCGTCATAGCTTCAAGCTTTTTTACCTCATCAAAGCGACCTGATTCAAGAACGTTTCCGTCTTCTCCGAGAAGCTCATCGTAGGCAACGTGTTTTTTGCTTTTGCAGTTTTTACAACGCTCGGCAAGGACATCCGTGAGAGGGACAGAAATGGGAGAGTCACTGTAAAGTGTTTTAACTTTAAGGATTGCATCCTCTGAATCAATAGAGATGATACCTTCGCCGCATACTTTCTTTATAAGCCTGAAATCTGCCATACCATCGCAGGGAACGGCCACAACATAAACCTTCTCACGGTCAAACTTGTGTTCCGTAAGAAGCTGGTTAAAGCTATATGTATCGCAGGGCTTTAAGAAAACAAGAATCTTTCCGTCAACACCCGAGGCTTTTGAAATAAGGTATTTTGACATATTAGCACCGCAAAAATCATTCCACACAAAGTTTCGACGTACCTCCTCCTCACTTCTGAATACGGCGGGGGAAACGTCATAATCAAATTCACCGCGGCTCCAGCCGAGAACGCAGGAAACTGTGTTTGCGGCAAGCAGAGAAACTGCTTTTTCAATGAGTTGTTCACGTGTTATCACTTGCATCGCAGATCCTCCAATCTCTTGTTTTCACCGAGCTTTGCTACGGTTTCAACAAAATCATTCATAGTTGCGGCAAATTTCGCACCTTCTGCGGCAGAAACCCATTCAATACGGGTGCGTTCTTTTTCAATACCGAGATAGTCAAGCATTGAGAAGAGCATTGCCATACGGCGGCGTGTGTAATAATTGCCCGAGACATAGTGACAGTCTCCCGGATGGCAACCGCAGATGATAACCCCGTCTGCACCACGCTGGAATGCACGGAGAACAAACATGGGATTGACCCGGCAGGAGCAGGGAACACGGATGACCTTTACTTCCGCAGGATAATTCAAGCGGTTATTACCTGCAAGATCGGCACCTGCATAGGAACACCAGTTGCAGCAGAATGCAACAATCAGGGGTTTATGTTCTTTCATTTGCATATTGCATCTACCTCCGCCATAATCTGTGTGGTTGTAAATCCGTTTAAGTCCATAGCACCTGAGGGACAGGTGACCGTACAAGCTCCGCAACCCTGGCATACTGCAGGATTGACGGATGCGACTCTTCTGATTTTCGTTGTTCTGTCGGGAAGTCTGAATTCTTTTTCTTCATAGGTGATAGCACCGTATGCACAGACTTTTCCGCAGGAAGAACAACCGTTGCACATCCATTCGTCGGATTTTGCAATGCAGGGGTTTCCCGTTAATTTGTCTTTTGCAAGAAGTCCTATTACCTTTGAAGCGGCAGCACCTGCCTGAGAAACCGTTTCGGGGATATCCTTCGGACCCTGGCAGGTTCCCGAAAGGAAAACGCCTGCCGTGGGGCTCTCAACGGGGCGAAGCTTTGGATGCGCCTCGGTGAAAAAGTCGTTGGTGTCCATGCTTGCAGTAAGCATCGTGGCAAGTGGTCGTGCAGATTTGTCAGGCTCAATTGCCGCTGCAAGAACAACCAGGTCGGCATCAATGTGAAGTTGCTTGTTTGCTATCAGATCGGAAGCCTGAACCTTGAGCTTTGAGCCTTCGGGAGTAACTTTTCCCACCATACCCTTTATGTAATTAACACCATATTCCTCAACTGCACGGCGATAGAACTCATCAAAGTTTTTGCCGGGTGTGCGGACATCTATATAGAAAACATAAACTTCTGTGTCGGGATATTTATCACGGGTGAGCATTGCGTGCTTTGCCGTGTACATACAACAGATTTTTGAACAGTATTCCTTTCCTTTTTCGGTACAGGCAGAACAACGTGAGCCTACGCATTGAACAAAAACTATTGTGTGGGGATGCTTGCCGTCCGAGGGACGTAAAAGCTTACCTGCAGTAGGACCTGCGGCATTTGTGAGCCTCTCAAATTCAAGAGAGGTAATTACGTCCTTTGATTGACTGTAAGCAAATTCATCGAATTTATCCATACTTATGGGATTAAAGCCCGTTGCGGCGACTATTGCACCATATTTCTCTTCGATATATTCATCCTTCTGGGTGTAGTCAATGGCACCGGCGGTGCATACCTTTGCACATATTCCGCACCTTCCGTTTTTAAGCATATTACACGCATTGGGGTCAATGGTAGCCACCTTCGGAACAGCCTGAGCAAAGGGAATATATACAGCACTGCGATTATCCATACCAAGATTGAATTCGTTAGGAATCTTTTTCATAGGGCACTTTTCAACACAAGCACCACAGCCTGTACAGATATCTTCTTTTACATATCGTGCCTTTCGCTTGATGGTAACATCAAAGTTTCCCACAAACCCTTTTATCTCGGAAACCTCGCTGTATGAGAAAATCCTTATATTTTCGTGTTGGGCAACCTCAACCATTTTGGGGGTGAGAATACAGGCGGCACAGTCAAGGGTGGGAAATGTCTTGTCAAGCTGTGCCATCTTTCCGCCGATTGTCGGTTTTGTTTCCACGATATCAACGGGAAAACCTGCATCGGCGATATCCAAAGCTGTCTGTATTCCGGCAATACCTCCACCGATTACAAGAGCACGTTTGGTTACAGGGGATTCTCCGGGGGTGAGGGGAGTGTTCAAATTTACCTTTGCAACAGCCGCCTTGCCGAGGATGATTGCCTTTTCCGTTCCTGTTGCCATATCTTTATGTACCCAGGAGCATTGCTCGCGGATGTTTGCAATTTCAACCATATAAGGGTTTATTCCTGCCTGAGAGGCAGTCTTTCGGAATGTTGCCTCGTGCATACGGGGAGAACAGGAGCAAACAACTATGCCGCCGAGCTTGTGCCCTGCTATTGCGGCCTTAATCATATCCTGACCTGCCTGAGAACACATATACTGATAATTGGTGGAAAAAACAACACCGGGTTCATTTTTCAAAGCTTCGGCAACGGCTTTTACATCAACGGTACCTGCGATATTACTGCCGCACCAGCATACAAAAACGCCAATTCTTTGCATATGTCTTTTCCTCCTTACTTACTGTATTTTCGAAACGCACTTACGATTGCTTGTTGCGGCATATCTTCATCAAGAAGTGCCGGAACATCGTTTGCCGTCATATGGTTTGCACCTTGTTTTCTTATCTTTGAAAGCCTTATTGCTTCAACAAGCTTTGCAGGCTCAACGTTTCGGGGGCATCTGTCAATGCAGGCAAAGCAGGAAAGACATCTGTATAAAGATTCGGAGTCGAGAAGAGATGATATATCACCGCTTTCCACCATATAAACAAACTGATGGGGATGATATTCCATCTCATCATAGGCAGGACAGGTGGCGGAGCATTTGCCACAACGCATACATTTTTTCGGATTTACTCCGCTTATGCGAAGCACTTCTTCACGAAGGTTTTTGTTATTCATGGATATCCTCCTTGATGCCGAGAGCCTCAGCTAAAATTTCCGTGAAATAAACAACGGGTATGGGGCTTCCGTTCTTAATGAGATTGTATCGGCAGAGTGGGCAGGCTGTTATAATCATTTCTGCACCGGCGGCAATGGCATTTTCAACCACCGAATTACTGCTTTTCTTTGCAAGCGTCGGACTTTCCATAGCAATATATCCGCCACAGCACTCATTTCGCTTTCCGCAAATTACGGCATCACCACCGAGAGCACGGAGCATATCTTCCATAATGGTCGGGTTTTCCGGATCATCCATTTTCATAACACTTCCGGGACGGAGAAGAAGACATCCGTAATAGGCGGCAATTTTTTTGCCGTTCAGAGGATTTACAACCTTTTCTTTCAAAGCATCAAAACCGACAAGATCACGCAGCATTTCAAGATAGTGATAAACTTTTGCATCTCCGGCATATGGAGAATCGCAGGACAAATATCTGTTTGCTTTGTCTGCAAATTCGGCGTCGGAAATCATCGCGTTGTTGGTCTGCTTGATAACGTTGTGACAAGCAGAGCATACGGTCACAAGAGGCTGACCTGAGTCTCTTGCCGCCATAAGTGCCCGAACAGAGGAAAGTTTTGTTGCAACCTCATCCCGTGCCGTGGTAAAAACACCGCCACAGCATTGCCAGTTATCTATTTCTTCAAGAGTTACGCCAAGAACTTCGGCTGATTTTCGTGCGTATAAATCAAGCACTTTTGCTTTATTTTTAAGTGTACATCCGGGGAAATAACTAACCTTCATTTTCTGACCTCCGCCTTATACCGCTTCGATATGTGAATTTGTTTAAATTTTAACAACCTCCGTATGATACCACATATTTTTTTGAAATGCAAGAGTTTTTGTTAAAAAAAAAACAATTTTAACAAATCTTATTTTTTGATTACCAAAAGAGAAAGTCAGAAAAGGTATAGATATCTGAAAAAAACACACCACAAGCCTGATATAATCCTCTCGGTAATTATCAGAATCTTGCGGTGTGTTTTCTTTTATTCTAAATATTTTAAAATGCTTCCCGTCTCTGTAAGTGAAATCATCCCGAAAAGCATTCGGGGAAGATGGAACGGTCCTTTGAGAACTGTGCCTTTGTTTGTTGAAACAACTTTTCCGTCGGGAGTGCATTCTTCAAACCATTCGCCGCATTCTTTGTCGGCAAAATGGAGGAAAGCAAATTCTTCAAAACGATCTGCAATCTCTTTGTATTTTTTGTCACCGAAAATATTGTAGGCAAGGTTATATGCAATTATTGCCTCGCATTGCGGCCACCATATATAGTCCTCATTTTCAAGCTTGAATCTTCCTGTGCGTACAACGGAAATAGTGTCCTTCACATCGTCGGGAATTGCATATTCGAGAAGCTTTCTGCCAAATGCACGGATGCTGTCGTCGTTTTTCGTTTCACCCTCGCAGAGAACAAACCAGGCGGCTTCATAAACGTGTCCGGGGCATATATACTTTGCCATATCCTCTGAAAGCACAGCATCACCGATTGGGATATATTCACGGATTGTACGTAAATCATCACGGACATAGCCGCCGTTTTCCATATTATAGAGAGCTTCATTTGCAAGTGCCTCGTATTTTTCTGTGTTTCCGCCAAGGTTTCGCATAAACTGTGCAACGGAAAGCATTATCATCTCAAGTCCGAAAACGGTGCAGGGATTTTCTGTTTTTGATTCGGGAGATTTTGTATTCGGGTTTTTGTATAAGGAGTACATAACATCGAAATACATTTCTGCACGCTTTAACGCCTCGGGATTTTTTGATGCTCTGTAATACTGGGCACAACCTATTGCGGCAAATGCCTCGCTGTAATAATAATCTCTTGCCTGGATGGGGGCTCCTTCACGGGTACAGGTGAAGGGAAGACGACCGCCGGGAAGTGTGCATTTTTCGTAAAAAGAAAAAATTGTCTCACAAGCTTTAAGATATTCCGGGCGTTTTTCAACCATGTTGTATGCCACAGCGAATGTCCAAAGAGCACGGCCGATAAACCATACATTTTTGTCTGTTGAATATATGTTTCCTTCTCTGTCAACCTGATGAAGAATTCCGCCACATTCCTCGTCAATTGAATGCTTGAGCCAGAAGGGCAAAACATCTTCTGTGAGATATTTTCTGTAATCCATAATGAGCCTCCTCATGTGTTTTCAATGAAGTAATTATAGTATTTTAAAGTAGCTTTGGTCAAGGGTGAAAAATGCACGTTAAGGCAAAAAATATGCTTTTGCTCATCAAAAGAACAAAAGCATATCATAGGGTAAGCGAAAATTTATGAATCTCTATGTCGTTTTCCGTGATGACTCCGGGATAAACCGAGGTGGAAACAGCTCTTTTGAAAAGCTCGTCGCCATATTCTCTCGCCCATTTTCCGCAGGCACGTCGTACATCGAGAGGAGACATACCATAGGTTTTGATACAGTTTCTATATAAGTGACTTGCGTTTGCAAAACCGCTTTTTTCTGCTATTTCAGCGATTGACAAGTCTGTATAACGGAGATATTCAAGTGCAACTCCGAGCCTTAGAGTCATAAGATATTCGTGACAAGTTCTTCCGATTGTTTTCCTGAAGGTATCTGTAAATATGTGACGTGACATAAGTGCAACGGAGGAAAGGTCTTTGATTGAAACGTTTTCAATCTTGTGCTCCAGCATATATTGCATAGCCGCATCAATGCATTCGGACTTTGATTTCACGGCGTGCAGCTCTTTTTCCGGAACAGAGTGGAGAGAATTGTCTATGCATATTTCAAGAAAACGTGCAACGGCAGAAAACATTTTCGTTGTGAACATTGCCGAGTGTTTTGATGCCTCGGAAAGAAGGTCGTGGCAGAGAATATCCGCAACTTCTTTTTGATTTTTTGCAATCTGAATAACGGGGGAAAGGTAGAAAGAATCAAAAGAAGCGATGTTGTAGGTATGAGAAAGAAAGGGAATGCATTTCTTCTCAAGCTCACCCTTTTTGATGGAAATTGAGATAACATCAAGCTCTGAAAGGTCGGATTCCGATGAGTCAATGCTGTGAACGGTATATGGAAAAATCAATGCGGCAGAGCCGGGAACCTGAGGGTAGCGGACACCGTTTACAACCTGAGTGTATTTTCCGGAAATGGTATACCATATCTGGAGATAGTCGTGCCAATGAGTTTCGCTTATGCGTTTGTCACGGATTTTTGAAACAGTTATTGGTGTGTAATTAAAGATCTTATTTCCATGGTCAAGAGCAGGGGAAACCGCATCAAATGGCGATAGCTTTATAACACTCATTAAAATCCTCCTTTCTGCGTTTTTCTATCATAATAATACAATAACTTTGTGAATATTACAAGTGCAAATTTGTTGGCTTATTTTATATGTAAATTTAATAAATCACCCGATTGTGCATATTTTCCATTGAAGAATAAAGGAGTAAATGTTAAAATTTAATTACGATATTATTTAATGGAGGATTATATGCTATGAAAAAACTAATTTCTACTCTGCTTGCCGTTGCGATGCTGGTTTCCTTTATTCCGGCAGTATCAGCAGAAGAAACAACTGCTCTTGAAAAATCAGGAGTTAAGGTCGTTTACGATTTAAATGGCATTATTTCAGCTAATAGTGACAATTTAAAAGATAGCGAGAGATATTATTCACTTGCGAATTTAGATTATCAAATGACGAATGGATTATTTGAATTCGTAGACGGCGGAACAACCGATGCCGAAGGCAACAAGGGTGGAACAAAAGGTATCGGAGGTTCATTCCGCGTAGAGAATGTTTCCGGTGTCGGAGCTTTTGTTGCATTAAGTAGCGTCTCTTTTCTTGCGGTAGAAGTGTTTGTGCCTGAATCCGGTTCTTATGATCTTGAGATGTATGCACCGAAAACAAATTATATAAATACTTCCGCAAACCCGCCGATAAGTGCTCAGAATACAGTGATGAATGTATATGTAAGCAAAGAAGGTGTATCGACAGCTTCTTCCGATCTTAAGGGAACCTATAACACTTGGGAAGAATATGAAGGGGATCAGTATGTTGCGATTGATGCTCCAAAGGTTGTTGAAAATATAGTTTTTCCTGAAGCAGGCAAATATGTAATCACATTTAAACCAAACTGCAAAAACTGGACATATCAGACTGTCGGAACCTTTGTTTTAAATGGCGGCGACTCATTTGCTCCTATGATTACTGATATATCTCTTGGAAAGACAGAGCTTTCTGTTGGTGAACAAACAGATGTTTCGGTAAATATTGCAGAATATATGAGTGATGGCAAGACTCTTGCGCAAGATGTTACATACAGTTACGAAACTTCCGATGAAACAGTTGCAAGAGTTGATGAAAATGGTAAGATTACAGGAGTAAGCGTAGGAACAGCAACGATTACTGCTACGGCAACAAAGGATAACGGTTCTTCAAGCCGCACAG
Organism: Oscillospiraceae bacterium; assembly: GCA_017435965.1. Classification (GTDB taxonomy): domain Bacteria; phylum Bacillota; class Clostridia; order Oscillospirales; family JAAYXM01; genus SIG480. Next base: position 26,009 of record JAFSEA010000011.1, on the reverse strand, counting down.
TTGATGTTTTGGTTTCAGATCCCGATATGGCAAAGCTTAATCTCACATACAACTTCTCTTCACTTATGATAGGTTGGAAAGAAACCAGCCCTGGATTTGCAAGCCTGACTTATGATAAGACCAATGACCTCAATGCATATTATACCAATAGTGCAGGTCATCTTGGACATCACAGCGATAAAGAGTGGTTTAAGGGTCAGCAGACAGATTCAACAGGAGCAAAGAGAGGTCTTCAGCTTGCATATCCGAATGTGTGGTATGCCGCAACAATAAGAGTTCCGGTAAGCGGCAAATATATCGCTTCTGTTGATTATGCAAAATATAAGAGCAGCACAGGATATCTCGGAGTTTATCTTTTGAAGAAGGATTCTGATTTGTCAAGCGAAGAAATTGAAAAATGTCTCACAGAAGAAACCTTGCTTAAGCTAATTTATGAGGTGGATTCATCTGCCACAGCTGTAACATGGCAAGATAAACCTGCAGAGCTCGGTATGCTTGATTTGAGCGCAGGTGAATATTATGTTGTTTTCAAACAGCAGGGAGGTAACTCCTACGCATGGTTCGGTGACTTCCATCTCGATGGTTACGGTAGCGATACTGCACCGATTATAAATGCTTGCACATCGGAAAAAACAACATTTGAAATTGATGAAACATCTGCAATAACAACAAATGTTCGTTATATCACAGACGGCAACGCCGCAGAAGGTGTTACATATTCATACAAGAGCTCAGATAAAGATGTTGCAGAAGTAAGTGCGGATGGAACGATAACAGCAAAGGCTGCCGGTGATGCAACAATCACGGTAACTGCAACTGCAACAAACGCAACACTTCCCGGCACAAGAACAATAGATGTTGTTGTAAATTCAAAAGAAGATAAGACAATCACCGATGCTTTCACAACCACAGAAACAGCTGAAAGCTATGCACCAAGTGTAACGGCTTATGTCTATAAAGACGGAGAATCAGAAAAGCTTGAAAATACCGACACAGAAACTTATGTAACAGATAACGGCAACGGAACATACACGCTTTCTGCTCCTGCAGATGCCGATGGATATAAGTTCCTCTACTGGGTAAAGGGACTCAGCAATGCAAAGAAAATTCTCGGCACTTCCCGTGAAATTACCTACAGAGCAACAAAAGATAAGAGCCTTCTTGTTGCAGTATATGAAAATACCGCAGATGCATCCGAGGAAAAAGCAGAATTCTATAATGCGAATATGCAGCTTATAGAGACAAACACAACCTTTGCACTTCCCGAGCTTCCCGTGCTTGCAGGATATGGCAAGGCAAGTGCGTGGGTTTCCGATGATATGACGGAATACACAAGCGGAGCTGCAGAAGCAAAAAAGATGGGAACAACAATTTTTGTTGCAAAGTATAGTGATGAAGCATCGGCTGAAATTGCAATTACTGCAACAAACGCAACTGTCAACAATGCAAATCCCGTATACGGTGAAAAGGTAACCCTTACTGCAAATGCAGATTCCGAAGGAAACGTATTCCAATATTTCACAAAGAACGGTGAAGTCGTCTGCCTTGACAGAACCTACAGCTTCAATGCATATGAAACTTGCGAAGTGGTCGCAGTTTTCGGTGAAACAGCTCCGGTATACACAGGAAACAGAAGAAAGATTTTCCTCGATACCTTTGATGTAGCAGGAAAGACAGGTCTTATGGCAGAGTTTATCGGATTTGGCGGTGAGGTTGTAGAAAAGGGCATTATGATAGGCACAAACAAGATGCCTATGACCACGAATAAGGCACAGTTTACAGTAATAGCCGATGAAGACGGCACTTATAAAGGCTATGCGATTGTAAAAGACGGCGAAAGCTATATCCTCATAACTGACGGCGAATATACAAAATAACGCAATGCGTAGAGTTTTCTGCTTCGTCTTTTCCGGGCGAAGCAGAGTTTTACTCTTGTGACAATATATAAACTCTTTGCCTGAAGAAATATTTGTGATAAAATAAAGGAAGTAACGAATCAGAGGAGGTCTCTTATGAAAAGAATTATCTCTTTGCTTTTAGTGTGCACGATGCTTATGGGGTTTGTGCCCGTTATAGCATCGGGGGAAGATAATGTAGATACAGAAAACTTTACTGTGAGCTACAATATCGCAGACCATATTGATGAACTTAAAATGGTTGCACAGAAGCCGAATATGACTGTGCTCAACTATAACAGTACAAACGGTTTCTATAAATTCCATTCGGGAAGCCACAGCACACCGTTGAGCGGACGGTTCAGTTATTCGGAAGACTGCTTTGTTATTGCTGACGGACGTGAACTTTCTTTTGAGATAAATGTTCCCGAATCAGGAACTTACAGTCTTGAAGTGTTCCACGGTATAAACGATGAGGGACTTGATGTTGACGTATATATAAGCCGCAATGCGGTTTCCACGGATGAATCTGCATATGTGGGATATTACAGCACATATGACGAGGGTATTGACTACGGAAAATACTACAACAGCAAGATAACCTCTGCTCCTTCCGTTATCGAGAATGTTTCCATTCCTGAGGCAGGTAAGTATATCATAACCTTTGTTCCGAATGACAGAAAGGACGATGGTGCAACAAACTGGATTTACGGCTCAGTCGGAAGCTTCAACCTTGTAAAAGGCAATGGTTCCGGCAAGGCTTATATGGGTGCTCACCTTTCAGCGGAAGAAGCAATGCTTAAGCTTGGTGATACCAAAAAGATTGAACCACAGGGATTTCTTTCCGACGGCACGGAAATAACTGTAAACACATCCGGCTTTACAAGCTCGGAAACTTCTGTTGCAACTGTTTCCGAAGATGGAATCATAACTCCCGTTGCTATCGGTGAGGCTGAAATTTCCTTTGCTGCTTCCTATGCAGGGAAGAGCGAAAATTTAAAGCTTGCAATACGTGTTGTTGCATCGGATGGTATAGCAATAAAATATGACCTTGCGGAGGTTATCACAAAGCTCAATATGGTGGCAGACCGCCCGAATATGACTGAAATCACAGAGGAAGTAACAGACGGATTCTTCAAGTTCCATTCGGGAACATATGATTATTTCTACAGCGGCCGTCTCACATATTCGGACAAGTGCATTGTTGCCGCTGACGGCAAGAGACTTTCCTTTGAAATTTTTGTTCCCCGGGCAGGTGTATATAACCTTGAGATGTTCAATGCAGAAAACGATGCCGCATTGAAGGTTGATGTTTATTTGAGTCGGGGAGAGGCAACTCTTGATAATAAGATAGGTCAGTATGATTGCTATAATGCGGATATTTCCAACAGTAAATATTACAACACTAAGATTGTTGAAACTCCCAATGTCATTAAAGACATAGCTTTTCCGGAAGCCGGCAAGTATATCATAAGCTTTGTTCCCACCGACGGAGATGATTCAAACGACAAAAACTGGATATACGGAAATGTCGGAAGCTTTAATCTCGTAAGCGGTGAAGGTAGTGCCGTTATGGGTATTGAACTTGCAGACCTTAATAAGACGCAGGTTAAGGTTATCGGAATTATGTCCGATAAAACAAAGGTTGAAAACCCCGAAGGTATCACGATTATATATGAAAGCTCCGATGATTCAATCGCATCGGTAGCTGCAAACGGAAAGGTAACAGACCATAAGACGGGAACGGTCACAATCACCGCAACCGCAACAACCTCCGATGGCTTCACATACACAGACAGCGGAGAATATAATGCTCTCGTTCAGGATAAGGGAATAAGCATATATTATGACCTTGTTTCTGCTATGAAGGAAGCGATGATAACAAACGCTGCGGCAGGAAGTGGCACCGCGCCGTCTCTTGATGCTCTTGACCGCAATGTTACCGGAGGATTCTTTAACTTCCATTCCGCAACCCGTGAAATGCATCAGTCGGGTCAGATGATGTATTGCGATACAAGTATCGCAATCGCAGACGGATACCACCTTGCCTTTGAGGTGTTTGTTCCGGCTCCGGGCATCTACAGAATGGAAATGGAGTGCGCTGTAAATACCGGGGGTCTTGATGTTGATGTATATGTAAATCCGGAAAAGGCTTCCACAGACGAGGCTGATAAGGTTGGAACATATAGCACATACGACAGTCAGATAGAGTATTCTGCATCATATTTCACTCAGGTAACAAAAGAACCGAGAATTATTGAGAACATTAAAATTTTAGAGCCGGGTTATTATGTATTCAACTTCATTACAAACGACGGAAACCCGGGCAGCACAACATGGATTTACGGAAATGTTGGTTCTTTCAGCCTCGTAAGCGGTGGGGAGAGTGTTCTTGTCGGGCTTGATAATTTTGAGAACGAAGATGACGTCGAAATCATAACTATAGGTACAGATAACACCGTTCTTGAATATACCGATCCCGAAATTCCTGCAACTGCAACGCTTGAAGCAAAGGTATCAAAGACAGACGGAACACCCGTTGAATATGAAGTCGCAAATAAAAAGTTTAAAACCTTTGATAAAGAAATAGTAGTTGTTGATGAAGAGGGAACGGTAACTGCAGTTGGTGACGGCGATTGTCTTACATCAATGACGGCTGATGTGGACGGAAAGAGATATTCTGCCCAGGTCAAATTCACGGCTATTGACAATACAGGCGTTGTAGGTTCACAGATTCTTGCTCCTGAGTCAATATACGTCCGTGAAAAAACTGCTGTATCTCTTATGGCAACAATGGAAAGCGGAAATGTTATAACAATTCCGGCAGAAGAGGTTACTTTTGCAGTTTCTCCCGAAAGTCTTGCAACTATAGATAAAGACGGAATGCTTACAGGTCTTGCTGAAGGAAACGGCGTAATCACGGCATCTGCAACCTTCCGCGGTGCCGAAATCTCGGCAGAAAAAGAAATTTCTGTGGCTGAACATATCGGAAAGACTGAGCCGACCTATTACACATACGAAAAAAGAGAAAATGCAAAAAAGAATATAGCAAAATACAGTTGGGCAAAATCTTCGGAACGTTCTGCGATTGCAAGTGCTGATGCGATTCTTGAAAACTATGAAGCTTGGTATGATATTATTCCGGGACCGGGTTTGCCTGCGTCTATGAATATAACGCAGATAAATGATGATATGTGGAATGTATGCCACTATTGCGGAGTTAATCTTTCCGAAAAATATGGAAATTACAGCTCTGTTGAATGGGGAGTAAACCCCATAACACGTCCTTGGAAGATTCAATGCCCGAACTGTAAGAGACAGTTCCCGTCAAATGACTTCGGACTTCTTTATTCACGAGGAGTTGACGAGAAGGGATATTTTGACCGTGATCGCGCAGTTGCCGCAAACGCGGAAGCAGTTGCAAACGGTGAAAAGGATGCACTTCGCAATGAACTCTATCCCGAAGTGGCAGATGTAAAAACAATCAACTGCAATCAGGGACTTCGTCCGGGTGAAACAGTTGAAGGTTGGGGTGTTGACGATAGCTTCGGGTATCTCCCGAAGAATGAAAGCGGAGCAAATTACTACTCCGGAAGTGTAATTGAGCGACATTGTTATATTGCGGCATATGAATATATGCTTTGGATGAAAATTGAGGATGCAGTTGCATCTCTCCGCAATGCATATCTCTATACAGATGACGCAAAGTATGGACGTGCAGGAGCAATCCTTCTTGACAGAATAGCTGATGTATATCCCGACTATGATACAAGAAGCTATAACTATCCCACAAACAATTTCTTTATGGGAGATGCCGGAACGGGATTTGGAAAGATACGCGGAAAGATTGCCGACTGTGCAGCAAGTGAAGGCTTGTGTCTTGCCGCAGATGCATTCTTCCCGATGCTCACGGATTCTCAGGTTATATCCTTCCTCTCGGAAAAGGCAGAAGCTTTTGGTATTGACGAGAAAAACGACAAGAAAAGCTCGCTTAAAATCTGGAACAACTGGGAAGAGGGAATCCTTAAGGAAACCTTCAAGGCAGCAAAGCTTGGCCTTGCAAACGGAAACTTTGGTATGCATCAGGCATCTGTTGCAGCTGCGGCAGTCGTTTTGGATCGTGAGCCCGAGACAACGGAAATGGTAAAGTGGATATATAAATCAGGTATGTCTACTTCCGGCAATGTTGAGGGTGGCGGAGTTCTCAGTACCCTTGTTGATATTGTAAACCGTGACGGTCTCGGAAATGAGGCGGCAGATAACTACAATATCCTTTGGGCAACCCTTATTCAGAATGCCGCACAATATTTAAGAGCATATGACGGTGAGGAAAACTATGATCTTTATTCTCATCCCAAATATGCATCAATGTTCACTCCTTTCCTTGCAAAGACTCTTGTTGGAATTCAGTCTCCGAATATCGGTGACAGCGGTGCAACGGGTATAACAGGATGGAATGGTACTCTTTCGTCATTCACAACTGCATTTGAAATGCTCCGGGAGACTCCTTTTGCAAAGGATCTTGCACAGTTTATCTATATGAGAAATAAGTATGAGGTCGAAGGACTCAACTACGGCATTTTCTCGGAAGATCCCGAGGCAATCCAAAGTGAAATTTTAGCCCTTGCAACCGACGGACCTTTAACAAGAAGTGATATGCTTGCAGGATATGGTATAGCCGTTCTTCGTGACGGATACGACAACAAGTCTGTAAGCTCAAACACGGCAAACAATAACCAGCGAGACTTTTGGATATATTTCGGCAGAGCAGGCGGTCACGGACATTCAGATACAATGAACCTTGGAATTGATGCCTTCGGCTTCAGTTTTGCTCCTGATATGGGTTATCCTGCGATCACAGGTAAAGACCCCGTCCGTTTGCAGTGGGATTCAATTGGTCTTTCTCACAACACGGTAACCGTTGACGGACAGTCGAGACTTTCTGATGACAACGCCGCTTTCCCGATGCATTATGATGATTCCGGAATGGTTAAGCTTATAGACGTAGAATCAGATGAGTCATTCAAACAGACAGATAACTATAGAAGAACACTCGTTATGGTAAATGCAGGAGATGATGTTTCCTATGGCGTTGATTTCTTCCGCATAACCGGTGGCGAACGCCATACCTACAGCTTCCACGCTGCAGCCGAGACCGCAACTCCGGTATCAGGTCTTGATATGACGGCTCAGGTGGATGAAAATGGCGAATATATCGGCTCATATGTCGGTGTCAATGTTCCTTATACTGCTCTTGACGGAACAACGCAATATTTCACAGGACCCGGTCAGGACCCGTGGACAAGAGACCTCTGGAGCTATGAAACCTGCTTTATACGGGGATATTCGTGGCTTTCAAAGGTAAGACGAGATAATAGCCCCGAAGCTGTGTTCTCTCTTGATTTTGATGTAAATGACTATCGCAACGTCGTTACAGGTGAGGGTGACACACATCTTCGTGTAACTCAGCTTAACGATTTCGTTGCAGACGAAGTTGCAATAGTCGGCGGCCCACTTCCCGTGCGCTCGGATAACTCAATGTTCCCGAAGACCTTTGACTATATGCTCGTACATCACGATGCAAAGAACGGCGAAAAGCTCGAAAGTCTTTATACAACAGTTTACGAGCCTTACAGCAACGAGAGATACATAAGTGATATAACTCCCGTTGAAATCACCGGTGAGGTCTCCGAGGGCGAAACCGTCCGTGCGGTCAAGGTCTTGCATACAAGCGGAAGGTGCGATTATGTTGTTTATTCCACAGACAACACAAAAACATACCGTGTTGCCGATCTCTTTGATTTCAGAGGTTTTGTGGGCGTGTATTCCGTAAATACTGCAGGCGAAGTTATATATCGCTATGTAAATGACGGCGATATAATCGGTGATGCAACCGAAACGGTAGCAGCATATAACGGAAAAGTAATTGATTTTGACAAGGCATTTGAGTTCGGTGATTTTGAAAACTGGATAGATGTAGAAATTGAGTGCGAAGATTTGTCCGATATCATCGGAAGATATATGTATATAGAAACCGATGGTGTTCAGAACGGCGCTTATAAGATTGTCGGTGCAGAAAAAGTTTCCGGCGGAAAAGTCAGAATAGACATCGGAACAATATCTCTTGTAAGAAGCTTCATTGATCCGGACAATGAAAGCCTCGGTTATACCTATAACATTGAAGAAGGTCAGGCTTTCAGAATCCCAATGCCGTTCTCGGATGATAAAGCACCTGTGTTTGATTCTTTGGGAAGCAACTTGACTGCATCGGCAGGTAGTGTTCTCACTCTTAAGCTTAATGCAGAAAGTCCCATAAAGGAAGGAACGCCTGAAATCAAATATATGGGAACAACTCTTCCGAGAGGTGCTGCCATTGATGAAGAAACCGGTGTCCTTACATGGAAACCCGAAAGGTCACAGGTTGGCGATAACCATATCGCTATTACTGCAGCTGACTCCTACGGACGTGAAACAACAATCCACTTTACAGTGAAAGTATACGGTTCGACCACCGGCGGTACAGGCGTAGGCACATCAGCTCCGACAACGTCTGATAAAATCGAAGAGCCGGAAACACCGGATGAACCTTCAACTCCTGAAGTCGATACTCCCGATGCTCCCGAAGTGACCACACGTTTCATTGACCTCGGAAGTCATGCATGGGCGGCAGATGCCATCAACACTCTTGCAGAAGAAGGTATAATAAAGGGAACAAGTGAGAACACATTCTCACCGGGAAATAATATCACACGTGCAGACTTTGCAATTCTCCTTGTCCGTGCATTTGAGCTTTCAAGTGACAACGAAGAGAACTTCGCAGACGTTGCGACTTCCGACTACTTCGCAAAGGAACTTGCGATCGCCCGAAACACAGGCATTGTCGGCGGAATAGGTGATAATAAGTACGCACCTAAAAACTTCATCACCCGTCAGGATATGATGGTGATTGTTTATCGTGCAATGCAGAAACTCGGTATCGCACTTGATGTGGGAAATATTGAGTATGCTGACTTCTCCGAAGTATCCGACTATGCAAAAGAAGCAGTTTCGGCACTTGTCACTGCAGGGCTTATCAATGGTAAAAACGGTAAAATTGCACCTCTTGACAACACAACCCGTGCTGAGGTCGCAGTCCTCCTAAAGAGAATACTCGACTTTACGGCTGAGAAATAATTTAAGAGCCTCGGAAATTTTCCGAGGCTCTTTGCTGTAAAAATACATTGATAAATTATAAGTGTTTTTCGCAGAATTCAAGATCTTCGATTGTGTTTACACCATAAATTTCACAAGTGTCACCAATGGTGTATGCTTCGACCTTCTTGCCGTCTTCAATAAGAAGTTTCGGAACATCTGTGAGGTAGTATTCACCTTGAGCATTGTCGTTTTTGAGCTTTGAAAGATTTTCAAAGAGTGCCTTTGAATCAAAAACATAAACGCCGACATTGAGCTCACGGATTGCAGCTTGTTCGGGAGTACAGTCCTTTTGTTCGATGATGTTGACGATTTTGCCATTCTCACGGATGATTCGTCCATAGGCAAGGGGAGACTCGCTTATTGCAGTAAGTATGGTACAATCTGCACCGCTTTCTTCGTGTTGCTTTACCATAGAAGCATATGTTTCGCGCTTGAGCATGGGCATATCTCCGTAAAGAACGAGAACGCTGCCATCGTAGTCTTCAAAAAACTCACGGGCAGAAGCAACTGCGTGACCTGTTCCGAGTTGTTCTTCCTGAGTTGCAAACTTATAATCACCAACGGTTTTCTCAATGACCATTTCTCTTTTATATCCAACAACAATAACGGTGTCTTCCTGGGGAATGAAGTTTATGTTGTCGAGGACATAAGAAAGCAATGCGCGTCCGTTTGCTTCTCGAAGCACCTTGGGGGAATTGAATTTTTCGCTCTGAAGACGTTTGCCTTTACCGGCAGCAAGTACGATGGATTTCATTTTTTATAACTTCCTTTCAAAAATTTATTTTACAAAGGCTTCTGTGATTTCACAAATATACATTTTGTGATAATCGCCGTTTGCATAGTTCTTGAGTACACTCTTGTCAAAATAGTCAAAAGTATCAAGGTTGACAGCACACATTTTTTTGCAATTCAGGATAATTCTCGACTCGGAGAAAGCAACGCCACCGTCGTTAAGTGCTATCGGAGTGAGGTTGCATTCAGTCATCTTGTTGAAGTCACGGCCGCTCTCTTTTCCGCAGATATTCAGAATGTCGCGGTATTCATCTGTGAAGAAATTGAGTGTCATGGTGTCGAGTTTTTCTGTGAACTCATAAGTGTAGCGACTTGGACGGATAAAGACAAAGGCCACGTTTTTCATCCATAAAAATCCCACACCGACCCAATTTGCCGTCATCATATTGTATGAATTAGGATCACCGGCAGCGATAAGAGTCCAATCCTTTGCAATAAGCTTGAACATATTGTCCGAAAGAGCTTCGGGGTTAATGGCATTGAAACCGTTCAAAATATTCACCTCTCATTTTTTGTTATTAGTAGTATACCATACCATAGGTACATTTTACAAGTATCGGAAGTGCAAAAAGTACATGTTATTTTAATTAAATATATGTACTTTTTCTCTTGTTTTTTTGTGTGAAACTTGATATAATTAATATACTTATAGTTGTATCCATTTGGAGGAAAAGATTATCTTGGGTATTTTAAACAGAATAACCTCTCTGTTTGAGGGACTTAATTGGCTCATAATTCCGGCAGCATTTTTGGCGATTGTTTTCCACGAAATTTCGCATGGATATGTTGCATATCTTCTGGGTGACAAAACAGCGAAAAACAGCGGCAGATTAAGCTTGAATCCGATTGAGCACCTGGATTGGCTCGGACTCATCTGTATGGTATTTTTTGGTTTCGGATGGGCAAAACCCGTTCCTGTAAATCCCTATCATTTCAAAAAGAAGAAGCTTGGTATGGTGCTTGTGGCAATAGCCGGACCATTAAGCAATGTTATAATGGCGGCTATCTCAATAGTTTTTGCTATGTTATCTGCGCGAATAGAGCCAACAAGCGATTTTTTGATGAATCTTCAGGAACTTTTGGTGACGTTCTTCTGGCTTTTGGCACAGCTTAATGTCAGCCTTGCGGTTTTCAACTGTGTTCCGATACCGCCACTTGACGGTTCTAAAGTTGTGTTTTCGTTCTTGCCGAAAAAACTGTATGCATCCGTACTTCGCTACGAACAATATGGAATGCTTCTGCTGATCGTTCTTGTAAACGTACCGCAGTTTATGGATATTTTAAGTACGCTGATGACAAAAATGCTTTGGTGGCTTTTGGAACTGTTCTCTTTTATCTTGATTTAAGGAAGTTTTTAAATGACTGAAATTACATACCATCTTGAGGTGTTTGATGGTCCATTGGATTTGCTTTTGCACCTGATTTCAAAAAACAAACTTAATATATATGATATTCCGATAGTTGAAATATTGGAACAATATAATAAGGCTCTTGAGGAGATGAAAGACCGTAATCTTTCGGTTACTTGCGAATTTGTGGCAATGTCTGCACATCTTCTTTATATAAAGTCAAAAATGCTTCTTCCGAAACATGAGGATCTCGATGATGAAGAAGACCCAAGAGCACGTCTTGTGGAAATGCTTCTTGAGTATCAGCGAATCAAAGAGGTCAGCGGTACTTTGAATTCAAGAGCCGAAAAAGGACTTGATATGTACACAAAGATGCCCGAGCAGATAACACCGGATAAGTCTTATAAATATGAGCATAACAAGCTTGATTTAAGACTTGCAATTCTCAATATGCTTGATCGTGCAGAAAGCAAAATTCCGCCGAAGATTACAAATTTCGCAGGTATCGTCGGTCACGAGGTATATTCTGTGGGGAAAAAGGTAGCATACATACTCAAACGTCTTCTTTCTCCGGCAAAAACGAAATTTATTGATTTGTTTGACGGTGTAAAAACCCGTTCTGAGGTTGTTGCAACTTTTCTTGCAGTTCTCGAGCTTTGCAAGACTAATCGCATAACCATATCGGGCGATACCGATGATATAACTCTTCTTGCTGAAAATGAGCAGGAAAATGTGTAAAGGAATGTTGATATGGAAATAGCAGAAATTCAACGTGCAGTAGAAGGAATTCTGTTTGCGGTGGGAGATCCCATAGAGCTTTCCCGCCTTTCGGAAATCCTTGATGTAGATGAGATTTCTCTCGAAAAAATAATTACTCAGCTTCGTGATGAATATGATTTTGAACAACGGGGAATAAGAATTGTAAAACTTGATAATTCTTATCAGATGTGTTCAGCTCCAGCTTACGCAGCTTTTGTAAGAAAAGCTCTTGAAACAAAAAGAGCCCCGAGATTGTCACCTCCGCTTCTCGAAGTGCTTTCGGTAATTGCGTATCGTCAGCCGGTAACCCGTGCATATGTGGAGCAGGTCAGAGGTGTCGATTGTTCCTATTCAATAACTTCACTTGTCGAAAAAGGACTTATCAGAGAATCGGGAAGGCTCGATGTTCCGGGAAAACCAATTCTGTACAGAACAACAAAAGATTTTCTCCGTGTATTCGGACTTGAAACTCTGAACGATTTGCCGGAGCTTCCCGAGTTTGCCGATACCGAAGATGGTCAGGTTACCTTTAATGAGATTGAGCAACAATAAGGAAGTTTGCTTATGTTCGAGTTGTTGATTGTTTTATCGGTTATCTTCTTGATAGCAATGGTTCGTGTTCGGCTTGTTCTTGAATACGATGGCGATGGATTTCGCGGATTTGTTGGAATTTATCCCATAAAAATCCGATTCCCCAAAAGTAAAAAAAAGAAAAAGACCAAAACTAAAAATGTCAAGGCAAAAAAAGAAGAACGTGATACTAACCAAAAAGAAAAATCATACGGAAGTTTGAAAGAATTAACGTGGATGATAAAGCCTGCTTTAAAAACTCTCGGAAAGCTTATTCGTATGATTATCATAAAACAGATCAAGGCAGATATAAGGCTTGCTGGAAAGGATGCCGCATCAACAGCAATGCTTTATGGGAAGGCTTGTGCAGGGGTTAGTACAGTGCTTCCTGTTCTGGACAGCAGGGTGAAAATCAAAAAGAAACAGATTTTTATTTCACCGGATTTCAACTCCTCGGAAACTACTATATGTTTGTATGCAAATATGTATCTGAGAGTGTGGAAACTGGTTGTGATAGGTGTGTTTTTATTATATCAATTAATAAATAAAAAAAGAATTATGGATGAAAAGAAAGGAATTGAAAAAAATGGCTGAATGTACTTTAAATGAAGTAATGAAAACTACTATGGACAAGATTCGCAGTATGGTTGATGTAAATACCATCATAGGTGATGCAATAACCACTCCGGACGGAACAACGATAATTCCTATATCCAAAGTTTCATTCGGATTTGCAACCGGTGGGTCTGATTTTGACAGCAAAAAAGAAGGTGTGAATTTTGGCGGCGGAACAGGTGCCGGAGTTACAATAAAGCCCGAAGGATTTCTTGTTGTAAACGATGGTAATGTAAGACTTGTTCCAATGGCTGTTGCTCCCAGTACAACTCTCGACAGACTTGTTGAGCTTCTTCCCGAAATCATAACAAAGGTAGAGGGATATTTCAAAAAGAATAAAAAGGAAGCGGAATAGAATTGGTTGACATACTTTTTCATCTCTGAGAATATTATTAAGTATTACGACAATCGGAGATGAAAGTTTTTGATTAAAAAAATATTTGTTTTATCTTTTGTCATTTTTTCTTTCGTCAATTTCTGTTTTGCTTTGGATATTTCGGCAAAATCGGCTGTTTTATATGAACCCGAAACAGAAACTGTCTTGTATGCCAAAGATTCAGAAACTAAACGAGAAATCGCTTCTACCACAAAAATAATGACTGCGGTTGTTGTGCTGGAAAACAGCGATGTTTCCGAAATGATAGCAGTTCCGAAAGTCTGTGTGGGAACAGAGGGGACTTCTATGTACTTGAAAGAAGGAGAAAAGCTTTCTGTTTCAGATCTTTTGTATGGGTTGATGTTGCAGTCGGGAAATGATGCCGCCATTGCACTTGCTTACCACACGGGCAATGGCAGCATTGAAAGATTTGTCGATATGATGAATGCCACGGCAAAGCGTATCGGCATGAAAAATACGTACTTTAAAAATCCCAATGGTTTGCCTGCGGAGGGTCACGTATCCACAGCAGAGGATATGGCACGGCTTGCGGCGTATGCAATGAAAAATCCCGGATTTGCAAAAATCGTTTCAACAAAATCTATTGTCGTTGCGGGGCGGTCTTTAACAAATCACAATAAGCTTCTAAGGATATATGAAGGAGCTTGCGGAATAAAGACCGGATATACAAGAGCTGCAGGCAGATGTCTCGTCTCGGGGGCTGAAAAAGAAGGGATGAGACTTATTGCGGTTTCTCTTTCAGCTCCGGATGATTGGAACGACCATATAAAAATGCTTAATTTCGGATTTGATAACTTTTCCGTGATAAAAACTTCGCAGTATGGTGACTTGCCTGCAGAGGTAGATGTTGTAGGAGGAACACAAGCTTCCATACAGATTGTTTCAAAAGAAGAAAAGGCTTTTCTTTGTAAAAAAGCAGATACAGATGAAATATGTCGGGAAGTTTTTTTGCCGCGGTTTGTGTATGCTCCCATAACCCGAGGAAATGTGATAGGTGAGGTGCGTTATACTTTAAATGGAGAGCTTCTTGAACGGATTGAGCTTGTGGCAGATACTTCGGTTGAGTATTTTGAAGAACCCACGATGTTGGAAAGAATTTTAAATTTTTTCAGGAGAAAATGATATGTTTGACGTAAAAAATAACGGGAATGCTGATCACAAATGGTTGTTTCACCAAGGAAATGATTTTTTTGCATACAAATATTTCGGCGCACATTTTTCTGAAAAAAATGGCATCTATGGTGTCATTTTCAGAGTATGGGCGCCGAATGCTGTTTCTGTATCTGTTGTGGGAGATTTCAACGGTTGGGATAAAAACGCCAATGTAATGCAGTCTTTGGATGATGATGGCAGCATATGGGAATTGTTCATACCATCGCTGAAGGAATATGACATATATAAATACAGTATAGAAACAAAAGAAGGAAAAACAATTCTGAAAGCAGACCCATATGCTTTCCATGCAGAAACCCGTCCCGGAACAGCATCAAAACTGTATTGTCTTGATGGCTACAATTGGGGCGATGAACGCTGGATATCGTATAAGCAAAATATAGATATATTCAAAGAAGCTATGAATATATATGAAGTACATCTCGGATCGTGGAAGAAGCATCACGATGGGAATTTTTATTCATACTCTGATTTAGCACGGGAACTTATACCATACGTCAAAAAAATGGGATATACTCATATTGAAATTCTGCCAGTTTCCGAATATCCTTTTGATGGCTCCTGGGGATATCAGGTTACGGGATATTTTTCCGTAACTTCAAGATATGGAACGCCTAAAGATTTTATGTATTTTGTTGATGAGTGCCATAAAAGCGGAATAGGTGTAATAATAGATTGGGTTGCGGCACACTTTCCGAAAGATGCTCACGGACTTTATGAGTTTGACGGCTCTTGTACTTATGAATATTCCGATCCGCTTAAGCGTGAGCATCCCGATTGGGGAACGCGGATTTTTGATTTCGGAAAAGGTGAGGTTCAGAGCTTTTTGATATCAAACGCGGTTTTTTGGTGTGACTGCTTTCATATAGATGGAATAAGAGTGGATGCTGTCGCAAGTATGTTATATCTCGATTATGGAAAGCACGATGGACAATGGCGTGCAAATGAATATGGCGGCAATGAGAATCTTGAAGCGGTAGAGTTTCTGAAAAAGTTGAATACAAGTGTTTCTCAGGCATTCCCGAACACCATTATGATAGCAGAGGAATCTACTGCATGGCCGATGGTTACAAAGCCGCCGTATATGAATGGTCTTGGTTTTCATTTCAAGTGGAATATGGGATGGATGAATGATTCTCTCAGGTATTTTTCAACAGATCCTTTCTTTAGAAAACACAATCATAATACCTTGACTTTCTCGTTGACATACGCATTTTCGGAAAATTACATTCTTCCTTTTTCTCACGATGAAGTCGTTCACGGAAAGTGTTCGCTTATAAATAAGCAGCCGGGTGAATATGAGCAGAAATTTGCGGGACTTCGAGCTATGCTCGGATATACAATCGCCCATCCCGGAAAAAAACTCAGTTTTATGGGCAATGAATTCGGTCAGTTTATAGAATGGAATTTCGAAAAGGAACTTGACTGGCATCTTCTCGATTACGATATGCACAGCAAAATGCACAGATACGTAAGAGAACTCAACTCATTTTATTTAAAGCATCCGGAGCTTTGGGAAAATGACAGCGGTTGGGAAGGATTTGAATGGGTAACAGTCAATGATTTTGAAAGCAATGTTTTGGTTTTCAAACGAAAAGCATCTGACGGAAGTGAACTCTATGCAGTGTCAAATCTTTCACCTGTAGAGCGCAATGACTATAAGTTCGGGGTTTCTATACCGGGAAGCTACCGCATTGTTTTCAATAGTGACAGCGAAAAATATGGAGGAAACGGAGTTTCAAATCCGACATATATAAAAACAAAAGACGAAGAGATAAATGGTTTTCAATTTTCTTTAAAGCTTACTTTACCGCCAATGAGTACAATGTTTATTCGCAGGAAAGGGATGAAAAAGTAATGTTAAAAAGCAAAGAATGCATAGCAATGTTGCTTGCAGGGGGACAGGGAAGCAGACTTCAGGTGCTTACCAAAAATGTTGCAAAGCCGGCAGTGCCTTTTGGAGGAAAATACAGGATTATCGATTTTCCTCTCTCAAATTGCATTAACTCCGGTATTGATACTGTCGGTGTTCTGACCCAGTATCAGCCACTTGAACTCAATACTTATATCGGAAACGGTCAGCCGTGGGATCTTGACAGGTCAAACGGCGGTGTGGCAATTCTGCCTCCGTATATGACAAGTACAACAGGAGCATGGTATAAAGGAACTGCAAATGCCATCTATCAGAATATGAACTTTATAAAAAGCTTTAATCCGAAGTATGTGCTTGTTCTCTCGGGAGACCACATCTATAAGATGAATTATGACTGGATGCTTCGTGAACATAAAAAAGCAGGTGCAGATTGCACCATTGCCGTAATCGATGTTCCCATAGAAGAGGCTTCAAGGTTCGGAATTATGAACCTCCGGGAAGATAATTTTATTTATGAATTTGAGGAAAAACCAAAGCATCCCAAGAGTACAAAAGCATCTATGGGGGTATATATTTTTACTTGGGAAGTGCTTGAAAAATATCTCATAGAAGACGAGAGTAATCCCGAAAGCGAAAATGATTTCGGAAAGAATATCATCCCCAATATGTTGAAGGATGAAAAACGTCTGTTTGCATATGAATACAAAGGCTATTGGAAGGACGTAGGAACAATAGACAGTTTGTGGGAAGCAAATATGGATGCAATCACTCCCGGAAGCGGATTGGTCCTTCACGATAAAGGCTGGAGAATTTATGCGAGAAATCCGGCAAAGCCGTCACAGTTTGTTTCGGCAGAAGCTGAAGTTAGAAACTCAATGATTGCAGAAGGCTGTAACACCTGCGGAAAGGTAGAACGTTCTATTGTTTTTTATGATGTGTCAATAGGAAAGAATGCTATTGTCAACAACTCAATTGTTATGCCGGGAAGTGTTGTTGAGGATGGTGCAGTTGTTGAATATTCAATAATTGCGGAAAATGTCACCGTGAAATCGGGAGCACATATAGGAAGTGCTCCGAGAGAAGGAAGCGGAAGACAGATTACAGTCGTTGGGAACTCGCTAAAAATAGGGAACAACGCCTGTATATCGGCAGGAAAGGTTATTGACAGAGATGTTTCAGACGGTGAGGTGGTATTGTGATGAAGGATACTCTTGGAATAATTTTTGCACACGATAAAATAGATGCTTTGCGGGAAATAACCGAAAGCAGAACAGCGGCCTCCGTACCATTCAGCGGAAGATACAGAATGATCGACTTTACTCTCTCAAATATGGTAAATTCGGGGATCAAAGAGGTTGGAGTGGTCACTCGAAGCGACTATTATTCATTGATGACTCACCTCGGAACAGGCAAAGAGTGGGATTTGAACCGTAAAAAGGGTGGTTTGTCTATCCTTCCTCCGTCAATTGAATCTCATGATGGACTTTCGGAAAAAAACAGTAAAATTGCCGTTTTAATGGGCATAATAGAGTATATAAGGCAGAGTGATTGCAAATATGTTCTTTTGGCAGATGCGAATGTGATTGCAAATATCGACTACACAGAACTTTTTGAAAGTCATATCGAAAAGCAGGCATATATGACAGCTCTTTATAAAGCTGATGTATATGACAATTCAAAGCTTCGCACAAATGCTTTTATTGACGTTGATGCAAACGGAAAAATAAAAGACATAACGATCAACCAGAGCATTCAGCTCCATAGCAAAATGCTTCTGGGAACATATATCATCGAGCGCGGTCTTCTTGAATTTCTCATCTGCCAATGCGTTGCACATAACAAATTTGATTTTGAACGCGATGTAATTCAGGAGATGGCAGAATCACTTGATATATATGCATACGAACATAAAGGCTTTGCCGAAAAAATTGATTCTGTGGAATCATATTTTAAAGTCAATATGAAATTGCTTGATTCAACTACAAGAAAAGAGCTTTTTGAAAAGGGCGGAGAGATTCTTACCAGAGTACACGATTCGGTGCCTACCATGTTCGGAACAGAATCATCTGTCCGTAACAGTATGTTGGCAGATGGATGCATAATTGAAGGAACGGTAGAGAATTCTGTAATTTTCCGTAACGTAAAGATTGCCAAGGGTGCAGTTGTGAAAAATTGTATCATAATGCAGGGAACAGAGATTGGGGAAAATGCAAATCTTGAATATTGCATAACAGATCGTCTGGTAAATATTTCCGAGGGAACATCCTTGCGTGGTGCAGAATCCTATCCTACAGTATTGCCGAAAGGTTGTAAAATTTAGCAAAAAGGAGAAGCTTGATTATGAAAACAAGGAAGATTTTATTTGTGGCATCGGAAGCTGCTCCGTTTATAAAATCCGGAGGGCTTGGAGATGTAATAGGCTCTTTGCCGAAGGAAATCGCGGATAAAGACAATGAGGTTGCGGTCATTTTGCCGCTTTATGAAGGAATTTCCGATGATTTCAGAAAAAAAATGACATATGTAAAGAATATTTTTGTTCCTGTGGCGTGGCGCAGTCAGTATTGCGGAATATTCAAGTATGAGGAAAACGGCGTTACGTGGTATTTTATTGACAATGAATACTATTTTAAACGCGGTGGTGCTCTTTATGGCTGTTACGATGATGCAGAACGATTTACCTTCTTCTCATCGGCAGTTCTTGAAATTTTGCCTCATCTGAATTATCGTCCGGATGTAATCCATTGCCACGATTGGCAAACAGCTTTGGTGCCTGTGTTCTATAAGCTTAAATATTCAGACCGCGAAGCATACAAGGGCATAAAGACGATTTTTACAATCCATAATATTGAATATCAGGGAATTTTCGATCGGGGAATAGTCGAAAATGTGCTAGGAATCTCAAATGCTGAATTTGACAATGGATTTCTTGAGTTCAATGGAGCTGTAAACTTGATGAAAGCGGCGATTTTGTCGGCAGATAAGGTAACAACGGTAAGTCCGACCTATGCCGAAGAAATCAAGACGCCGGAATATGCACATGGTCTTGACGGAATTCTGCGATATGAATCGGGAAAGCTTATGGGAATAATAAATGGTATAGATGAAGAACAATACAATCCTGCTACCGACAAGCGTTTGTTTTTCAAATATTCCAAAAAGAGTTTAAGCGGCAAAGCAAAGAACAAGAAGGAGCTTTTATCCCTTGTAAATCTCCCGAATGACCGCGATGTTCCGGTAATCGCAATGGTTACAAGACTTGTGTCTCATAAGGGGCTTGACCTTGTTACTGCTGTGCTTGATGAGCTTCTTGAAGAAGATGTTATGCTGATTGTTCTCGGAACGGGCGATTGGAAGTATGAACAGTTCCTTCGCGACAAGCAATGGCAATATCCGTATAAGCTTTCTGTCAATATTGCATTTAACAGCGAACTGGCTCAGAAGGTATATGCAGGTTCAGATATGTTCCTTATGCCATCAAAAAGCGAGCCTTGCGGACTTGCACAGATGATTTCTTTGAGATACGGCACAATTCCGATTGTAAGAGAAACCGGCGGACTCAAGGATTCCATCGTCGCTTATGATAAAGGAACCGGAGAAGGAAATGGTTTTTCTTTCGGCGACTATAATGCACACGATATGTTACGGGCTATCCGTGAAGCTATATCGCTTTATAACGATAAAGATTTATGGAAAAAGCTTGTTTTGAATGGTATGAGTTCAGATTTCTCGTGGAAAACTTCGGCAAAAACCTATAAAGAGCTCTATGCCCGGATGATAGGTTGAAATTATTGACTAAATTTAAGAGGTACATTTAATGGGGATACACATTGATGAAAAAAAGTTCAAAAGTCTTCTGGAGGGAAAGCTTTCCAGGCACTTCGGTAAAAGTATAAAAGACGCTTCAAATGAACAGTTTTATGTTGCGTGCTCTTTTATTTTAAGAGATATTCTGATGGAAAACTGGGCAAAAACCGGGAAGAATATTCAGGATAACGAGCTTAAGCAGGTTTATTATCTTTCTATGGAGTTTCTTATCGGAAAATCACTCCATAACAACATCAACAATCTTGGTTTGAATGATGTTTTCAGCAATGTATTTTCTGAAATCGGAGTATCGCTTGATGATATTATGGCCATTGAAAGGGATGCAGGACTCGGCAACGGAGGTCTCGGACGTCTTGCGGCTTGTTATATGGATTCTCTCACGGCACTCGGATACCCGGGGATGGGTTTTTCCATTCTCTACGAATATGGAATTTTCAAGCAAAAGATTATTGACGGAATGCAGGTTGAGCTTCCTGATAATTGGCTTGAAACGGGAAGTGTGTGGACTGTTCCTCGAATAGAGGAAACACAGGAGGTTCGTTTTGAGGGAAAAGTTGATTCTTATATGGAAAACGGAGAACTTAAGTTCACTCATCACGACTACTATACTGTTCTTGCCGTGCCCAATGATATGCTTATATCAGGATATCCGGGAGATAATGTAAACACTCTTCGTCTTTGGAGTGCAAAATCCACGAAAACGATTGATATGCAACTCTTTTCGAGAGGTGAGTATGCAAAATCAATGGAACAGAAGGCAATGAGCGAGGTTATTTCAAAAGTTCTTTATCCCGAGGATAACCATTATGAAGGTAAGTCTCTCCGCTTAAAACAGCAATATTTCTTTGTCTCTGCCACAATTCAGAGTATTGTGAAAAAACACAAGGCACAGTATGGTACTATGTCGAATTTCGCCGATAAAGCGGTAATTCATATAAATGACACACATCCGACCCTTGCGATCCCTGAACTTATGCGAATTCTTATTGATGAAGAAGGCTTTGGTTGGGATGAAAGTTGGAGAATAGTCTCAAATTGTATGGCATACACAAATCACACCATAATGGCAGAAGCCTTAGAGCGTTGGACCATATCAATGTTTAAGCATCTTCTTCCCAGAATATATATGATTGTGGAAGAAATAAACAGAAGGTTCTGCGAAGATTTGTGGAATGTTTTCCCGGAAGACAGGGAAAAGATAGGTCGTCTTGCGATAATAGCAAACGATGAGATAAGAATGGCAAATCTGTGTATTGCCACTTGCTATTCAGTTAATGGTGTTTCTGCACTTCACAGCGATATTTTGAAGAATCTTGTTTTTTCTGATTATAATCATATGTTCCCGACGAAATTTACAAATGTCACCAATGGCATTGCACACAGACGTTGGCTTTGTCAGTCAAACCCGGAGCTTACAAAGCTTCTTGATGAGCTTATCGGCGAAGGATTCAGAAGTGATGCAAATGAGCTTACAAAGCTCTTGAAGTTTGCGGATGATGCAAACGTTCTCAAACGTCTTGCTGAGATAAAGAGGCATAATAAAGAACGCTTTGTAAAGCATCTCGGTACAGATGTCACCATTAACCCGGATTCAATCTTTGATGTTCAGTCGAAGCGTCTGCACGAATATAAGCGTCAGCTTCTTAATGTTCTGCACATCCTTTATGAATATCATATGCTTCTGGATAATCCCAATATGGATTTTACTCCCAAAACATATTTCTTCGGGGCAAAGTCCGCGGCAGGATATGCAATGGCGAAGAACATTATACGTCTTATCAATTCCGTTGCATCGGAAATCAATTCAAATGCCGTTGTAAACGACAAGCTCAAGGTCTTTTTTGTAGAAGACTACAATGTCTCTATGGCAGAGGTTATGATTCCTGCTGCCGAGATTTCCGAGCAGATTTCCATTGCCGGAAAAGAAGCTTCGGGAACGGGCAATATGAAGTTTATGCTCAATGGTGCACTCACCATCGGAACTCTTGACGGTGCCAATGTTGAAATTTGTGAATCGGTCGGCGAAGAAAATATTTATATTTTTGGGTTAAAGGCACATGAGGTTGAAAACATCGTCAAAGCAGGAAATTATTCACCGTTAGAGTATTATCATAATAACCCAAAGCTTCGTCGTGTAATTGATCATATCCGTGACGGAATAGGTGTCGGTATTCTCAGAAATGCATATCCGGAAATAGTGAACTCTCTTCTTTTCCGCGACCAGTATATGCTTCTTGCAGATTTTGATTCCTATTGCAATGCACACGACAGAATTTACAAAGAGTATAACGATAAGTCTTTGTTTAACAGAAAATCGCTCATAAACATTGCGAATGCCGGAAGATTTGCGGCTGACAGAAGCATCAGCGAATACGCAGACAATATATGGCATATAAAGAAAGTAAACAATAAGTAGGGGACTCTATGGACAAACTTTTTCTCTTCAATCCTCAGATGCGTGAGTATAAAACGCCGTTTGGTGCAGTGCGCTGTGGTGAAAAAATCAGGATATCGTCAAAAATGTGCAGAAACTGGGTGTGGCATGCAGAGCTTCTTGTTTTCAGTGAGAGAACGGGAGAGGATAAATGCTTTCCCTTGATTTGGGATGGAAAAGAAAAAGGCATAGATGTTTACACCTGTGAGATGCTTGCAGACGATACTCCCGGAGTGTTTTGGTATTGCTTTAGGGTTCATACCCTTGACGGAAATGTTGTATTTTGCGGAAAAAATGGCATAGTCAATGAACTTCAATGCGTACAAAGATACCAACTTACAGTTTGTTCAAAAAATTATGTAACACCTTCCTGGTTTTCGGAAGGTGTTACATATCATATTTTTGTTGACCGTTTTTTCAGAGATTCCAAAAGCGAAAAGCTTTCCTGTGATGACTTCTTTTATGTACATTCCAATTCGGATGAAGCTCCTTTTTTTAAACCAAATGAAAAAGGCGAGGTTGAAAATCGGGATATTTATGGCGGTAATATCAAAGGGATAACCGAAAAGCTTTCATATCTTGAAACTCTTGGTGTAAAAACAATATACTTAAGTCCTGTTTTTGAAGCGTGGTCAAATCATAAATACAATACTGCCGATTACAAAAAAATTGACTCGCATTTTGGTACAGAAGATGACCTTTCATATCTTTGCACGGAAGCGAAAAAGCGTGGTATGCGGGTTATTCTCGATGGCGTTTTCAGCCATACCGGCTCTGATAGCATTTACTTTAATCGTGAGGGTAGATATGGCAATGATGGAGCGTTCAGAAACCCTGATTCAAAATATCGTGAGTGGTTTGATTTTTGGGAAAACGGAAAATATTCCTCATGGTGGGGGATTGATACTCTGCCGCAGGTCAATGAGTTGGCCACATCGTACAGGGACTATATAATAAATGATAATGACAGCGTTATTGCTCATTGGATGCGTGCAGGCGTGTCGGGATGGCGTCTTGATGTAGCTGATGAACTACCGGATGAGTTTATCGGAAACCTCAAAGCAAGGACTCTTCAGGAAAATGCGGAGGCTCTTGTTATCGGTGAAGTCTGGGAAGATGCATCAACAAAGAAAGCTTATGGTGTAAATAAAACTTACTTTACAGAAGGGGTTCTTGATGGAGTTATGAATTATCCTCTGAAAAATGCCATTTTAGGCTTTCTCAGATGTGAAATTAGTGCAAAACATATATGTGATGACCTTAACTCTTTGGTTGAGAACTACCCCGATGTATCTCAAAGATGCCTTATGAATATTATCGGAACTCACGATACGGTGCGAGTGCTGAATGAGCTTTCTGTTGGGAACCTTTCAGGACTTTCAAAAGAAGAACGTGCAGAGAGGGCACTTTCGGAACGGGAAATAAAAATCGGAAAAACAAAACTCCGTCAGGCTGCAGTAATGCAGTATATGTTTCCAGGATCTCCTTGCATTTACTATGGCGATGAAATAGGGATGCAGGGATTTGAAGACCCTTTTAACCGAAGATTTTTTTCCTGGGATAATATGGATTCTGATTTGCTTGAATTTTATCGCAAGCTTGGCAAAATCAAAGCAGATTTTAAGTGTTTGCAGAATGGGGAATTTAGAGCTGATTTCTTTGGTGATGACGTACTGGTCTTAAAGCGTACATGCAATTCAAAAGACACTATTATGGCTTTGGTCAACAGAGGAGAAAAAACGAAGCTTTTTAAAATTCCTGAAAACTTCGGAATTGTTCTCAAATCAGGCAAATGTACCTGTAAAAACGGCATTTTAAAACTTTCGGAATCATCATGTTGTATTATTACCGATACCGGGAATATTTGTTAAGAAACGGGGCAAAATAAAAATATTAAAAAAATCGAAAATTCTTCTTGACATTTGGAAAATTTTCGGATATAATTTAATAGTTCGTTGCCGGATTGTGTAAGGGTAGCACGACAGACTCTGACTCTGTTTGTCTGGGTTCAAATCCTAGTCCGGCAGCCAAAAAAGACGTTGTTTGTAACAAAACAACGTCTTTTTCATATGTTTTAAATCATAACGAGAAGCTGTTATAAATTTTGCCTTCAAGAGTTTTCCATTCAAAGATCTTGCCGTCAAAAGTCATATAACTGAAAGCAGAACCCTTCTTTGGGATAGAAGTTGATCCGGGATTCATATAAATATATCCGTGATCTTCACATACCGGAATATGCGTATGCCCGTGGAGAAGAATATCACCGTCTTTGAGTGAGGGGGGATTTGATGTGTTGAACTTGTGCCCGTGGGTTATAAAAACAGTTCGATTCCCAATCGGGAGAAGTGCATATTCGGCCATAATCGGAAAGTTGAGAACCATCTGATCAACCTCCGCATCACAGTTTCCGCGAACACACAGAATTTCATCCTTCATTTCGTTGAGCATTTCGATAACGGATTTTGGACCATATTCATCGGGAAGGTCGTTCCTTGGACCGTGATATAGAATGTCTCCCAAAAGAATGAGCTTCTCGCCGCCTTCGTTTTTGTATGCTTCAAGTAAGCTTCTGCAATGTGCCGCAGAACCGTGAATGTCAGATGCAATAATCCATTTCATATTAAATTCCTCCGTGATTTTATTCCTTGTAAATACTTTTCAAGAGTGCGATTTCTTTTTCATATCCGTCAAGTTCGTTGGGGGTTTCGAGGAAGAAGGGAAGGTCTCTTAATTGCGGGTGGTTGATTATGCGGTCAAAACCTTCAAGTCCGATGTGACCTTCGCCAATCTTTGCATGACGGTCCTTGTGGCTTTCAAAACCGTGAAGGCTGTCGTTTAAATGGATCGCACGCAGTTTTGAAATTCCTATGACTTTATCGAATTCGGAAAGTGTTTCTTCAAGGTTTTCAACAACATTATACCCACCGTCGAAAACGTGGCAGGTATCAAGACAAACTCCAACTTTTTCGGGAATATTTACCTTGTCAATTATTGCCCGGATTTCGGGGAATTTACCGCCTATTTCACTACCTTTTCCTGCCATCGTCTCCAATAAGACAGTTGTTGTCTGTTCCGGAGTTATAATGTCATTTAGTATATCGACAATAAGTTCGATGCCGTGTTCGACTCCTTG
>JAFSEA010000001.1 GCA_017435965.1 Oscillospiraceae bacterium | reverse complement strand
GACTTTTTCGCTTGTTTTCCCCGAAGTGTCACCTCTCGATGTATCAACATACACCTTCGGGTTCCATTCGGAAAATCTCACACCTTTTTGGACAGCCTCCCAGCGTGTCGAAAGTTTTTCGACACGCTGAAATAACCTCCCCGATGGGGAGGTTATTTTGTCGTTAAAAGGGATTTTTAAATAAAATAATTAAATTTATCCCCTTTAACCTTGTATTTTCCTGAAAATGTGGTATGATATAGATAAAGGAGATTGTGTTATGGATAATATTTTTATGAGAGAAGAATATTTAAATAGGATACGAGGGTTTTACCACAGCGATGTGATAAAAGTCGTGACCGGCATCAGACGGTGCGGAAAATCCTTCTTTTTGCTTTCTGTCATTAAAGATTTAAAAAATAATGGCGTTTCAGAAAGTAATATTATAAATATCAATCTTGATAAAAGAGGATTTAAAAACATCAAAACTGCCGACAGATTAGAAGAAGTAATTGAGGGGTATATAACGGATAATGAAAAAAAGTATATTTTTATTGACGAAATACAAAACGTAAAAGGTTTTGAAGAAGTTATAAATGCCTATAGAGAAGACGGACACTCAATATTTATCACAGGCTCCAATTCCTATCTTTTAAGTGGCGAATTGATAACCAAGCTGACGGGAAGATATATCGAAATAGAGATGTTCACTCTGACTTTCTGTGAATACCTGGAAATGAAGCGATTCCTGAAAAAAGACATTTCCAAGAATATTGCAGAAGAATTTACAGCGTATATCCGTGATGGCGGATTTCCCAAGTCATTGGAATTTGATAATATCGATGACAGAAATTTATATGTACAAAGCGCTGTCACACAGATTTTTGAAAAAGATATATCAAAAAATAAAAAGATAAGAAATCGCACAGCATTTGAAAAAATACAATCTTTTGTCATAAATAATTTCGGTTCAACCATAAGTGTATCTAATATAGCGGAATATTTGAGAGGCGAAAACATAGCCGTAAAGGAAGATACCATATACCGATACATCGAAATGCTTGAAAATGCGAAAATAATATATAAATGTCCAAGATTTGACTTAAAGTCCAAACAATCCATGAAAATGCAGCAGAAATACTATCTTGCAGATTTAAGTATATATTATTCTATGAATGTAGATGGCAGAATCAACTATGGTCCCGTTCTTGAAAATATATTATTCTGCTATCTCAAAAGTAAAGGCTATAAACTCAGCGTTGGAAAAATAGGAAATCTTGAATGTGATTTTATTGTGAGACAAAATAAAGATGACTATTTTTATATACAGGTGGCTATGACTATTGCAGAACAGTCTACCGAGGAACGAGAATACAAACCATTTACTCAAATCAGAGACAATTTCCCCAAATACTTATTTACAACAGACACCCTATTACAAAAAAGAGATGGCATTTTGCATTTGAATATGATTGATTTTATCAAAGATAATAAAACGTTGTGAGGATAACAATGAGGATTTTCGGGATAAATAATCCGCGTAGGGCGTGCGTGATGCTCGGCACGCCGCACGAAAAGTCTCTCTCCCGGAGGAAGGCTTTTCCCCTCCCCTACAGTTTATATCATATTATATATACGCAAAAAGGACATAGCTTTTAGCTATGTCCTTTAGAGTGCGTTTTAAAGGCGGCAATGTGCACGTTACCGCCTTTGATTGCTTTTGGAAAATATGCACAATGTGTCTGCCTGCATCGCAGACGCATCGTCACGAGTCAGAAATTAGCTTTCGATATTAGTCGATACTAAACTGGTTGAGGCTTGCGCGTCCGCCGTCTTCGATGTTGCTTGTCTTAAAGAGACTTGCAAAACCGGAAGATGTGATAACGTCATTTGCCTTCAATGTGACGATTTCGAGTTTCGGTTCTGTATAGTTTTTCATAGCTACAGACTCCCTCTCCCAAAAGATTTTTGCATAATCATTATATAACAGTTATTTCAATAATGCAAGTGTTTTTTTAAAAAAGTTTGAATTTTTTTTGAAAAAGATACTTTTTGGCTATTTTATGTGATTTTTTATGGGTTAAGCGGCAGTACAAAACTCTCTGCAGCCTTCGGTGTGGGGTTATTTTCGTCAATGTTTTCGTTTGTCATACTGAACGATGCGTGTGTGAAGGTCTCACGGATTCCCGGAGAAAGAGCTTCAAGGCCGCCTATTACCTTTTCTGCCTCTGCAACAAGAGCATCACGGTCTTTTATATCAACATCGGTCTTAACAAGGATGAGAGGAATCATTCCCTCCACCTCGTCTCTTATAATGCGGATGGCGTGAACTTCGGACTTTGCTTCGCCCTCGATAACAATGGGGCTTTCAAACTTGCTTGTCATCTCGGAATAGAGCTTATAGCACATATCCTCCATTTCAAGGTCGTTTTCATATCTCATATAATCGCCGGGGCGGAAGGTGTTTCCGAGCATACATGAATAAATATACGCACTGATAATCTTTCCTTCGTTATAGAGGGTTTTTGTTTTTTCATAAATCGCCGGAGCATCTGCGCCGTTATATTTGACCTCGCCCGGATTTACCCATGCAATCTTCCAGCTATCATCTTCCTTTGCAAGAAGAATTGAGAGCATATATGATACCTTTTCGCCCTCCGCAACGTAAATGGCACAGAAGCTATCCTCACTTGCAGGAGTGATTTCGATATATGTTTTGTCCTGCTCGCTATGCTTTACCTTAACAGGAGTTTCGGAGACCTCCATTCCGCTGAGGTAGTAGCTGTCAAAAGGCACAAAGGGATTTTTGCACACCTTGCGGATTTCCTCAAAGAAGCTCTTAAGGTCATCCGTGGTTCCGGAAAAGCCATTTGTGAAGAGAGGATAAGCATCCTCCGGTTTGTTTTCCTCATAGCTCTTCATAAAGCTTGAGAGAACTTTATCTATTGCGCTTTTTTCTTCATCCGACGGTTTTTGTGCAAGATAATACTCTCCTGTGAATTCAGGAGCAGGTTTGCTGCTGCAGCCGCAAAGAAGGCAGGAAACAAGCATTGTGAGTGAAAGTATAAGTAACAAACATCTTTTCATAATAAATTATCTCCCTCTGTAATTTCTGCGTTTTCTATGATATCCAAAGCGTTTGCGAAGGTAAATCCAAAGAACAAATAGTCCAAAGCCCAACACACCTATCAAAACTATCCACAAAAGCACTCCCCAGAAGGAAATGCCATCGTCTTCTTCATTTTTCTTTTCTTTATCGGAATTTTTTCTCTCTTCAGGCTCCGGCTCGGGAATTTTTTTGCAGGAAAACTCTGTAAGCTCCCTTCCGTCGGGGGAAGATATGTGGCAGATTGAATTTCCATCAACCTCGGAAAACTCAAACACAAGATTTTCTTTTCCTATGCCCTTTTCTGCAAGAAAAGCGACCTCTTCATCAAGAGTATACCCATATTTTCGGGACAAATCCTCACTTGTAAGGGTAATACTTTGAAGTTCATCAAAGCCGTAGTCAAAAAGTGCCTCCGTGTCTTCATATTGGGTGCCTTTGGGGCATTTGAGAACAACTGCGATAAGCCTTCTGCCGTCTCTTTCCGCCACGGTGATGAGAGTGTTTCTTGACGGAGTTGTATAACCCGGTTTTCCGCCGATTACGCCGTCGTATTCATAGTCACCGTTTATCATCCAATGCTGATTTATAAAATAGCGGCTTTCGTCTTTTTTGTTGTTTGGCGGCATAGTGTAAGTCTTTTCGCCGAACATCCGCGCGAAGTCCTCATTTTGGAGTGCATACCTGCAAATCATCGCCATGTCATAAGCTGTGGTAAGGTGTTCTTCTGCGTGATAGCCGTGGGCGTTTATGAAATTTGAATTGAGTGCGCCTGCACGTTTTGCGGTTTCGTTCATCAAAGCGGTGAAATCTTCAATGCTTCCTGCAGCCGCTTCCGCAAGACCGTTGCAGGCATCGTTTGCCGATTTGAGAAAAGCCGCATAGATTGCCTGTTCAACCGTTATCTCCTCACCCTCATCAAGGGCAATGTGGCTTGAGCCTTGCTCAAGTGATACGGCTTTTCGTGACATTGTTATGGTATCTGAAAGCTCCAAATTCTCAAGAGCTGTTATAACGGTTATTACCTTTGTTATGCTTGCAGGATGCATCTGCTTGTGCATTTCCTTATCACATAGCACCTGACCTGTTTCCGCATCAATAAGCACCGCAGTTTCGGCAACCAGCTCCGGCACCGCCGCACTTACAAAAATGCTGCATATGGTAACTGCCAGAAATGCAATTATCATCTTTTTAAAAAGTTTCATATCAAAAAACTTCTCCCCACAAATATCTATCGCTTAAGTCGGACGTCATCGCCCAAAAATTCAAGCTTTATAAAGTCGCCCTCAAGTCGTGAGAACATCTGATCGCCATAGCGTCGGCGAAGCTCCGCCGACGGAAGCGGTGAGATTACGATTGTGTTTTTGCAGGCGTTGCGCCTTACATTTATAAGATTTAAAAATACTGCGTTTGAAAAAGGTGAGGACATCTCACTTCCCACATCGTCAAGAATGAGAAGGTCGCAGGTTTCATATATTCCCGTATCTGCCTCACGTCTTCCGAATTTCACATCCTCATAAGTTCCGAACACGGAAAAGGCTGTTTCAAAAACAACGGAAAAGCCCTTTTCCGCAACAGTTTTTGCAATACACGAGGCAAGGAAGGTTTTTCCCAGTCCTGAGCCGCCGCAGAAACAGAGGCTTTCCTCCGAGGTTTCAAAGCCTTCGGCAAAATCACGGCAGAAGGTGTATACCTCGCGCATCTGCTCACGCGGAGATATTCCGCTTCCCGTTTGCGGATAGAGAGATAAGTCAAAATCGGAAAAATTACTATTGCAAAGAGAAAGACGTGAGTTTATCTCCGCAGCCTTTGCCTTGCGATAACGCTCCGCAACGCAGGGACAAACCGAACCGTTTGCATAGCCCTCGCCATCGCAGATTTCGCATATGGTTTCTTCATCGGTATAATTAAGTGGATATCCTGCGGCTGTAAGAAGATCTTCACGCTCCTTTTGCAATGCAAGATTCTCTTCTTTTGTTTTTGCAATGAGAGCCGCTGTGTCCTCACCTTTTCCGAAGGAGGCACGAATGACCTCAAGAACCGTTGAACGGAGTGATGCATCAATCTCTGCGATGCGTGGGATTTTTTCATAGACCTCGCTCTGTCTTGCAATGCTTTTTGAACGAAGCCTTATTTTTTCATTATCAAGCTCACGGAGCACTCGCTCCAAAAGCTCCTTATCATACTTCACCATTCTCACTCCTTAAACGCTTTTTGCGATTGAGCTCACGAAGCCTTATTGCAGCACCTTCATCACCTGTGCCCGTTGCAGGCACTTCTGCTCCGCGACTTCCTTCACCTCGCACCTCGGCAAGGGTGGTAAGACCTTTTGACTGCCAGGAAAGAAGAATTTTATTCATATAATTCCAGGAAAGCTTTCCCGTGGAAACAACAGTTTTGTCATAAGCCTCTGCCAGAAGCTCATCGGATATGCCTCTTGAAATCCAATCGGAGATATATCTGTCCTCGGTGGGAGAAAGGGCACGCCCAGAGATGCGAAGAATTTCCGCAATCCTTGCCTTCACACTTCCACGTCTTTCCTGCTCACGGAGATATTCCTCGGCACGTCCGAGGGTAATAACCCCTTCACTTGCCCATATCTTTGCACGTTTTTCAATGGCTTTCATTGTGGGAATGCGACCGGGGCCATATTTTTCCTTCGTCTCACGTATTGTGCTTGTTATGAGTACGGCGATAACATCCGGTGAAAGTCCGAGCCAAGAATATATGCCCAAAAGCACCTTCACATCCACCGTGGAAAGCATTTTGCCGAGACTGCTCTGACAGAAATCATATAGCTTTTTAAATTCCGCATCCGAGCCTATAAATGCGGCAACGTCTGTTTCCGAAAATTCGGGGGTCTCGTTTCCGCGATCTAAAATTTCGGGTTTTTCGGTCTTTCCTATCACTCCACGCTCCTCAAGAGTCCTGAGTGCAGAGAGAACATCGTCAACGGAAAGCGAAAGTCTTTTTGCTGCCGCCTGAATATCAAGCTCTTCACCGTGGGATAATATATATATGTATAAAAGGGCGGCATTACCACAACCGCTGTCCATAAGGAGATTTGCCTCGCGGAGTGGTATGGCTATATCTCTGGATTTTGAAAGCTCTATTTTCACGCAAGACACAGAGTCTCCTCCTTCGTTTGAAAAAAATACACAATCATTATACCACAAAACGACATTTCTCACAAGAGGAAAAAGTCCCTGATAAGAAAATGTTAAAAAATAAACAATTTTCTCGTTTTAGATATTGACCCCGAGCGAAATAAATGCTAACATAGATGTTATTGAGGTGATAGGAAATGTATAAAATATTAAAGAAAGAATATTTAAACCCCACAGTTGTGAGAATGGAAATACTTGCACCGGAGGTTTCTCGCCGTGCCGAGGCAGGTCAGTTTGTAATTCTGCGTGCAGATTCCGATGGTGAGAGAATTCCTCTCACCGTTGCAGATTATGACAGAGAGAAAGGCAGCGTCACCATAATCTTTCAGGTGGTCGGTGCATCCACCGAAGTTCTCCGACACCTTGAGGAGGGCGACTGTCTTTCCGACTTTGCAGGCCCTCTCGGAAAAAAGACCGAGACCGAGGGCAGAAAGTGCGTTGCCGTTGTCGGCGGCGGCGTGGGAAGTGCCATTGCATATCCCGTTGCCAAAAAATTCTTCTCCCAGGGTACTCACGTTGATGCAATCATAGGCTTCCGCAACCGTGACCTTGTTATTTTAGAGGATGAGTTCCGTAAAGCAAGCACAGAGCTTCATCTTATGACCGATGACGGCTCTTACGGAGAACACGGTCTTGTAACAGCGGCGCTTGAGAAGCTTATCGAAAGCGGAAGAGAATATGACGAGGTTGTTGCAATCGGACCTCTTCCCATGATGAAGTTTGTATCTCTCCTCACAAAGAAGTATAATATCAAAACAGTCGTAAGTATGAACCCCATTATGATTGACGGCACGGGAATGTGCGGCTGTTGCCGTCTCACCGTTGGCGGCGAAACGAAGTTTGCCTGCGTTGACGGTCCCGAGTTTGACGGTCACCTTGTTGATTTTGACGAGGCTATAAGAAGAAGCAGAATGTATAGCGATTTTGAGAGTGAAAAGAGAGAAGAGACCTGCAATCTCTTCAAGAAGGAGGTCGAATAATTATGGCGAATATGGCACCGAAGAAAAACGAAATGCCTCAGCAGAAGCCTGAAATCCGCTGTAAAAACTTCGAGGAGGTCGCTCTCGGCTATACCGAAGAGCAGGCAATAGATGAGGCAAAGCGTTGCCTTAATTGTAAAACACGTCCCTGCGTTCACGGTTGCCCCGTTGCAGTTCAGATTCCCGAATTTATCGCAAAGGTAGCAGAGGGCGATTTTGAGGGCGCATATCAGATAATATCGGAAACAAACTCCCTCCCTGCAGTCTGCGGAAGAGTCTGCCCTCAGGAAAGCCAATGTGAGTCAAAGTGTGTCCGAGGTATCAAGGGCGAGCCGGTAGGTATCGGAAGACTTGAGAGATTTGTGGCAGACTACCATATGAAAAACAAAACCGAGCATCCGAAAGCTCCCGAGCTAAACGGTCACAAGGTCGCCGTTATCGGTGCAGGTCCGTCGGGTCTTTCCTGTGCAGGAAGCCTTGCCGCACGCGGCTATAAGGTCACGATTTTTGAAGCACTTCACGTTCCGGGCGGCGTTCTCTCCTATGGTATTCCGGAATTCCGTCTCCCCGGTGAGGTTGTTGCCGCCGAGATTGATGAGCTTCGTGCTCTCGGCGTTGAGATAAAAACAAATATCATCATCGGAAAAACAATGATGATAGACGAGCTCTTTGAAGAAGGCTATGAGGCAGTATTCATAGGCTCGGGTGCAGGTCTTCCCAAGTTTATGAAGATTCCCGGCGAAAATCTCAACAATGTTTACTCCGCAAATGAATTTCTCACCCGTATAAATCTTATGGGTGCATATAAGGAAGGCTCACGCACTCCTCTTGTACACGCAAAGCATACTGTTGTCGTTGGCGGCGGAAATGTTGCTATGGATGCGGCAAGGTCTGCAAAGAGAACGGGGGCTGATGTAACTCTCGTTTACCGCCGTACCGAAAAAGAGCTTCCTGCAAGAAAGGAAGAGGTTGAACACGCACTTGAAGAAGGAATCAAGTTTGAGTTTTTAACCTCACCCATCTCAATCAACGGTGACGGCAAGGTTGAATCAATCACCTGTCAAAGAATGGAGCTCTCTGCTCCCGATGAGTCGGGCAGAGCACGTCCCGTTGTTATCGAAGGCAGTGAGTTTGATATGGAATGCGACTGCGTTATTATGGCAATCGGAACTTCTCCCAATCCGCTTATAGCAAGTGCAACAGATGGTCTCGATACTCAAAAGTGGGGCGGAATTGTTGCTGACGAGGTTGGTAAAACAAGCCGTGATATGGTCTGGGCAGGCGGCGATGCCGTAACAGGTGCCGCAACGGTTATCCTTGCAATGGGTGCAGGAAAAACCGCCGCAGAAGAGATAGACCGTGCAATAATGGGAAAATAAAACTGTAGGGCGTGCGTGATGTTCGGCACGCCCTTTTCTTTCCCACTTGAAAAAATATTATATAAGTAGTATAATTCTAAGAGAAAAAAATTTTTCGGGAGATGTTTCCATTATGTATGAAGATATAAGAAATTCTTTAAAGGCTGCCGCAGAAGAGCTTTGCGAGAATGCAAAGCTTTCCTCCGGTGATATCGTGGCAATAGGTTGCTCCACAAGTGAGGTTATGGGCGAAAAGATAGGCACTTCATCTGTTGCAGAGCTTGGAGAAGCAATATACAGTTCCCTTTCCGAGGTGTTTTCTTCAAAGGGCATCTACATTGCCGCACAATGCTGTGAGCATTTAAACCGTGCTCTCATCGTTGAGCGTGAAGCTGTGCCGGGTGCATATATCTGCAACGCAGTACCTCAGCCGAAAGCAGGCGGCTCTTTTGCAACAGCGGCATATAAGGCAATGAAAAACCCCGTTGCCGTTGAAGCAATTGTTGCAGATGCCGGTATGGACATAGGCGATACCCTTATCGGTATGCACGTCCGTCCCGTGGTTGTTCCCTGCCGTCTCTCCGTGAAGAAAATAGGTGAGGCTCATCTCGTCTGTGCAAGAAGCCGTGCAAAGTTTATCGGCGGCGAAAGAGCACATTACGATGACAATTTGAAATAAGGAAAAATGAAAAACCTTGAAGGCAGATGCTTTCAAGGTTTTTTCTTCTTATAAATCCATAGGTGCGCGTTTAAAAGCTGGATCCATGGTTTTTTCGCCGCCGGACGGAGATGTCGGTTTCATAGAAATCCTGAGTGTCGAAGGTTCTTCCGCAATCACGGGTTCTTC
>JAFSEA010000010.1 GCA_017435965.1 Oscillospiraceae bacterium | reverse complement strand
GGTATGTTCTATAAGCGCCGTGATTATACACGTATAGTAAACGGAAAGAACCCGATCATCAGCCACGAGTTCCTCGGTGAATCCGTTGAGGGCAAGGATGTATTTATCCTTGATGATATGATTTCATCCGGTGAATCTGTTATCGACATTGCATATGAGCTTAAGAAGAGAAAGGCAAAGAGAATCTTTGTCGGTGTTACCTTCGGTCTCTTCACAGAAGGTGCAAAGTCCTTCAATAAGGCATATGAAGATGGCGCAATCACAAAGGTATTCTCAACAAACCTCAACTACCGCACAGATGAGATTATCAATGCACCGTGGTATGAGAATGTAGATATGTCAAAGTTCCTCGCTCTCATTATGGATACGATGAACCACAATATATCCATCACATCTCTTCTCTCTCCGGTTGACAAAATCAAAAAGATTCTTGAAGAACACAGAAAAGAAGTTCAGTAAACTTTAGCCTGATGGCGAAAAAATAAAAATAATATAAAAGGAGCTGTTTTAAAATGGCAAAAGTAGTAACATTCGGCGAAATCATGCTCAGACTCAAATCCCCGGGTCTCGAGAGATTTTTCCAGTCCCCCTCTTTTGAGGCAACCTTCGGCGGCGGTGAAGCAAACGTTGCTGTATCTCTTGCAAACTATGGCATGGATGCATCTTTCGTAACTGCACTTCCCGCAAACGCAATCGGTGATGCTTGTGTTGCAGACGTTCGTTCCTTCGGCGTTGACACAAAGGACATCATCCGCACAAACGGCAGAATGGGTATCTACTACCTTGAGACAGGTGCTAACCAGCGCGCTTCCAAGGTTGTTTATGACCGTGAGTTCTCTGCTATCGCTCTTGCAAAGCCCGGCGATTTTGATTGGGAAAAGATTTTTGACGGCGCAACATGGTTCCACATCACAGGTATCACTCCGGCTATCTCTGAGTCCGCTGCAGAGCTCGCTCTTGAGTCTGTAAAGGCTGCTCAGAAGCTCGGCGTAACTGTTTCCTGCGACTTCAACTTCCGTAAGAACCTCTGGAAGTATGGTAAGACTGCTCCCGAAGTAATGTGCGAGCTCGTCAAGTATGTTGATGTCGGTATCGCAAACGAGGAAGACTGCCAGAAGTCCCTCGGCATCACAGTTGATGTTAAGGTTGAAGAAGGCGTTCTCGATACAGCTAAGTACGAAGCACTTGCTCGCAAGGTTTTAGCTGAGTACCCGAATATGAAGACTCTTGCTATCACTCTCCGTGAGTCCAAGAGCGCAGACACAAACGGCTGGTCTGCTTGCCTCTGCGACAGAGATAACTTCTATCTCTCCAGAAAGTATATGATCACAGATATCGTTGACCGTGTTGGCGGCGGCGACTCCTTCTCCGGCGGTCTCATCTATGGTCTTAATAACTATGAGAACAAGGAAGATGCTCTCAACTTCGCAGTTGCAGCATCCTGCCTCAAGCACTCCATCATGGGCGACTACAACCGTGCAACTCTCTCCGAAGTCAAGGCTCTTATGGGCGGCGACGGTTCCGGTCGTGTTCAGAGATAATTGCTTTATTTGAAAGGAAGTAAGTTTAAATGGCTTATATTAACTTGAATGTTGATGCTCTCCGCAAATACTGTGAAGACATCTTTGTAAAGCGCGGTTACAGCGCTGAAGACAGTAAGGCAATCACCGATGTTCTCCTCACTGCTGACCTTTACGGCATTGAGTCCCACGGTGTACAGCGCCTTATCAGATACCACCTCGCTATCGAGGAAGGTTCAATCGTTCCCGATGCAAAGGTTGACATTGTTCACGAAACTCCCGTTTCCGCTGTTATCGATGCCCCCCGTTCAATGGGACAGGTCGTAGCTAAGAAGGCTATGGAAATGGCTATCGAAAAGGCAAAGAAGGTCGGTTTCGGTGTTGTCTGCGTTAAGGGTTCAAACCACTACGGTATCGCAGGTTACTACACACAGATGGCTGCAAATGCTGATATGATCGGTATCAGCATGACAAATACAGAAGCTATTGCTATCCCCACATATGGTAAGAAGGCAATGCTCGGAACAAGCCCCATCGCTGTTGCTATGCCGGCTGACCCTGTTGACTTCTGGTATGATGCTGCAACAACAGTTATCACACGTGGTAAGCTTGAAGTTTACAGAAAGAAAGAGCTTCCCCTTCCTCAGGGTTGGGTTGCTGACGAGAACGGTGCTGACTGCGACGATGCAAACCGCGTTCTTAAGAACATCATCGGAAAGCTCGGCGGCGGTATCTTCCCCCTCGGCGGCTTCTCCGAAGAAACAGGCTCACACAAGGGCTACGGTCTCGGAATCATCGTTGAGCTCTTCACAGCTATCGCAACAGGTGGTACAACATCACCTCACGTTAAGAACAGCGGTAACGCTGATACATCCTTCTGCCTTATGGCTATCGATTACGGTATCTTCGGCGATAAGAAGGAAATGAAGGCTCGTATGTCCAATCTCCTCCAGGAGCTTCGTGAGAGCCCGAAGGCTGACGGTCACGACAGAATCTTCACACACGGTGAAAAGGAAGTCGAGTCCAAGGCACAGAAGCTCGTTGACGGTGTTCCGGTCAACGAAAAGACACTCCAGGAGCTCAAGGATATCGGTGCTTCCCAGGGTCTCAACTTCGACGACTACTTTACACTTTAATAAAACTAATTTGCGGTGCATCTTTTCGATGCACCGCTTTTCTTTTTGTTATGCGTGTGCTATAATACAGTTGAATATGATTTGTAAAATTATTCTTCTGATTAGCGTTGTGTGAGAATACATAAAATTTTGTTGAAAGGAGATGTGAGTATTGAAAACACAAAAGTATTTATTATATTTAAAATCGTCAGATGAAATTGTAACTACCGGTGTTGAATATCAATTCGATGAACATAAGGATTTAGCAAAAGTAAAATTAGTTGTTGATGAAAACATAATTGAAGTATCAAGCGACTGTGCAGAAAGTGTTTTTAGAAAGCTCTCCCGAATATTATCTGACAGATATGAAATACATTCATGTTATACTTGCAGATATGGAAACTTTTGTCCTTATGGTGACAGGGAAAATGAAATTTTTTGCATCAATGATTTTGCACCCAAAAGCAAAGAAGATATATTGTTTATATTTCAAGACAGGGCAGAGATGGATAAACGAAGTCACACATTGTTTGATATTTGTGATGAGCATAAACCTTGCGGCAATAATTATTGGACATAT
The DNA here is from genome assembly GCA_017435965.1 of Oscillospiraceae bacterium. Lineage (GTDB taxonomy): Bacteria > Bacillota > Clostridia > Oscillospirales > JAAYXM01 > SIG480. Next base: position 3,284 of record JAFSEA010000010.1, on the reverse strand, counting down.
AAATGATTTTTTTGTTTTAACTTGATATGAACCATTGCCGGACAGGGGTTATACACAAACTATCCGCTTCATATGGGAGGAATGTTGAACTTTGGTAAAAACAGGAAGGAGTGTTTGAGTATGGAAGGACATGGATTTGTTAAACTTAGAATAACGGGAGAAAACCTGGATTTTGAAGAAATTATTCAAGCACTATCCTGTCAACCGAGCTTTACATATCGTAAAGGTGAGCACTACACTCCAAAGTTTGGCGATAAGCAACCAAAAGTTTATAAAGAGGATTGCTTGCTTTTTGAAACTGAAAAACAAGACGATGAAACGATTGACGATATGTTATATAAGTTTTTAACGGGATTTACGAAATCAAAAGAATACATAAATGAGCTATCGCAAAAGGCTGATATAACATTATGGGTTTCTGTATATCCTGATGAAGAGCAAAGCAATATTCATTTGGGAAATAAGACAGTAAAACTTTTAAGCGATATGGGTTTGAGTGTTGATTTTAATATTATGTTTTTAAAGGATTTATACAATGGGATTTATAAACGAGAAAGGGAGGAGAATTTGAATGTTAGATGACAAGATAAAAGGCAGGCTTGGATTTGGCTGCATGCGGCTTCCTGTGGTTGATAATGAGATTGATAAAGAGGAATTCAATCGAATGATAGACTCTTTTATGGACGCCGGGTTTAACTATTTTGACACTGCTCACGGATATATTGAAGGAAAGAGTCAAACTGCAATTCGTGATTGCCTTTCGGCAAGATACAACAGAGAGGATTTTGTCCTTGCCGATAAGCTTTCTTACTGGACTTTTGAAACGGAGGAGGATGTTCGTCCTCTTTTTGAAAAGCAGCTCTCTCTTTGTGGCGTGGAGTATTTTGACTTTTATCTTTTCCACGCTCTTAATAGAGAAAGCTATGAAAAGCACAAAAACTGCAATACCTTCGAGATTGTTAAAAAGCTGAAAGAAGAAGGCAAGATAAAGCATATAGGAATGTCATTCCACGACACACCGGAAGTTCTTGATATGATACTTTCGGAACAGCCTTATATGGAAGCGGTGCAGCTGCAGATAAATTATCTTGACTATGATGACCCGACGGTGCAGAGCAAAGCTTGCTATGATGTTGCGGTAAAGCATAGCAAGAAGGTTATCGTTATGGAGCCTGTAAAGGGCGGAAATCTTGCAAATCTCCCAAAGGAAGCGACAGAAATCATTAAAAAACTGGGGGACGGAAGCTGTGCTTCCCATGCTCTCCGCTATGTGGCAAGCTATCCCGAGGTTTTTATGGTGCTGTCAGGTATGGGGAACACAGAAATGGTTTCTGACAACATAAAGACGTTTAAAGAAATTACTCCGGTAACCGAAAAGGAATTGGAAGTTTACAGTGAGGTGCGCGAAATAATAAGAAGAGTTAAGCAGCTCCCCTGCACCAAGTGTAATTATTGCTCCGAGGTCTGCCCGGAAAACATCCCCATATCAAAGCTCTTTTCTGTATACAACAGATTGATTGGTGCCGAGATATCACGGAGTGAAGCGAAGGAAAAGCTTTTGAAATACAGTGAAAAATTAGCAAAGTGCATCAAATGCGGAAAGTGCGAGAACAATTGCCCGCAAAATATTGAAATAAGGGATGCACTTGAAAAAATTGAAAAAATCATAAACAGATGAGGCGGATTTATACAGATGTATAACACAAATTGATTTTTTAAAAGGAATATGGTATAATGTAGCAAAATATGTAGGGGATGAGATTATGATATCAATTATTTCACTTTGCGGAATTGTATTTGGCCTTGGGCTTCTTATTTTTCTTGCATACAAGGGTCACTCAATTATTTGGGTTGCGCCTGTCTGTGCCATCATAGTCGCAGCTTTCAGCGGTCTTAACCTTCTTGATGCGTATATGGGCGATTATATCAGGGGAACTGCCGAATATATAATTTCCTGGTTTCCGGCGTTCTTCCTCGGTGCGGTTTATGGAAAAATTATGGATATGACGGGCTCGGCAAGGTCTCTTGCAAATAAGATTGTTTCCCTTATCGGGCCTAAATTTGCGTTGCTTGCAGTTGTTTTGCCATGTCTTCTTATGACTTACGGCGGCATTTCTTTGTTCGTTGTTGTTTTTGTTATTTATCCTATGGGCTATGCAATTTACCGTGAGGCAAATCTTCCGAGAACACTTCTTCCCGGTGCAATTGCTTTCGGTGCTTTTGGTATAACTATGACGGCTATCCCCGGTACTCCGCAGATTCAGAATATTATTCCGACTACATATTACGGAACAACTGCAACTGCGGCACCTATGATGGGTATAGTGGCGGCGATTCTCATAGCTGTTCCCGGATACATTTATCTTGATTGGCGTATTCGTCGGGCAAGGAAGAAAGGACTCGGATTTGTTGAAGATCCGAAGTTCGTTGAGAGAAGTGAGAACGACAAGCCTCTTCCGTCGTGGCATTGGCTTTGCGGACTTATTCCCCTTATCGTGGTAGTTCTTATGCTCAATGTTCTTCCCGATATTCTCCGTAAAAACGGAATTGTTGACTGGAACGCAAATCAGTCAATAGTTGTGGCTCTCGTTGCGGGGATTTTTGTTACCTGTCTTATGAATATCAATCAGGCAAAGACTCTTCTCCCTGCAATTAACAAGGGAGCAGATGGCTCTCTCACAGCGATTATGAACACTGCCTGTGCTGTGGGCTTCGGTTCTGTTGTAAAGATTGTTCCGGGATTTTTGCTTCTCAAAAATGCAATGCTTAATATGCCGGGAAGCATTCTTTTCTCGGAGTCTGTCGCAGTAAATGTTCTGGCAGGTGCAACGGGATCTGCATCGGGAGGTATGTCGATAGCTCTTGAAGCTCTTGGCCCACAGTATCTTGAAAAAGCAATAGAAACGGGAACTAATCCTGAACTTCTACATCGTATAGCATCTCTTGCATCGGGTGGTCTTGACACTCTCCCTCATAATGGTGCTGTGCTCACACTCCTTGCAGTATCAAATTGTAAGCATAAAGAATCATATCTTGATATCTGCGTCACCTCTTGTATCATCCCGGTTGTTGTATCTGTACTCCTGGCGCTTGTCTGGGGATTGTTCTTATAAGCAAAAGCCGCACGGATTTTGTCCGTGCGGCTCAGCGTGTCGAAAAACTTTCGACACGCTGGGAGGCTGTCCAAAAAGGTGTGAGATTTTCCGAATGGAACCCGAAGGTGTATGTTGATACATCGAGAGGTGACACTTCGGGAAAAACAAGCGAAAAAGTCCTTGAAACTC
>JAFSEA010000009.1 GCA_017435965.1 Oscillospiraceae bacterium | reverse complement strand
GGTCGGAACACTTGAAGTAAATCCCGTGTCTTCTGCCGAGGAACAGCTTCTTTCCCCGTCCATACCGGGATATATGGGAGCGGCATATGATTTTTCCGTAGATGGAGAGTTTGATTCTGCTGAGATTACATTTGCATATGACAAGTCCGTCGGAGAAATTTCGGATACCTTTCAGCCGAGAGTTTATTACTTCAATGAAAAGACGGGAATGCTTGAAAAGCTTCCAAATCAAAAGGTTGAAAACGGGAAAATAACAGTTGAGGTCAGCCATTTTTCAAAATATCTTGTTTTGAACAGTGTGGAATTTGACCTTGTTTGGGCGACTGAAATAAGAAGACCCACAGACTCGGAGGACAAGAGTGTCCGCAGAGATATGGATGTGGTGTTTGTAATAGACGAGTCCAACAGCATGGAAAATATGAAGGACGGCTCGAACAACGACAGTAAAAGAATACGAGTCGACGCTACAAAGAAGTTCATTGACAATCTTGAAGAAAATGACAGAGTTGCAATTGTTGGCTTTGCCGATGTGGGCAGCGAACGTACTTTGCTCTCTCTTTCCTATGACAAGGCAGATGGTAAACGTCAGGCGGATAATATTCTCGGAAACGTTGACGGAACTGCAGTACACGCAGGATTGAAGCATGCACTTAAAGAATTAAATGCAAACGGACGTCCTGAATCCGATAAAGTAATCATTGCCATAACGGACGGTGTGGATTCAACAGAGGTCGAATACTCGGTTTATGAAGAGTTTATCGAAGCAGCCAAAAAAAGCAATGTAACCCTTTACACAGTCGGTGTAGGAAGCGATGTTGACAAAGTGCTTCTTACCAATATAGCCGAAAGCCTTGGCGGAAAATATTTCCACGCTTCCACTGCGGATGATATATATGAGGGTTTTGAAATAGTTGAAGAAGAGACTATTGATTTCACAAAGGACAGCAACGAGGATGGCATTTCGGATTATTACAGCAGACTCATCTTTGACGGCGTGCTTCGTTTGAGCAACGGCGCACAGTCATTTGCGTTTGTTGACTTTGGTGTGGCGCTTGACTTGAATGACGACGGAGAGATTTCTTCCGACGAGCTTGCAAATCCCGATATCGACGGTGACGGAATTCTCAACGGCGACGAATTGGTGGTTGTAGAACTTGACGGGAAGGTGTTCCTTAGAATGCTGTCAAATCCTCTTGTGCTGGATAGTGACGGAGACGGCTATAAAGACTACGAGGACCCTCACCTCATGTTTTCCGATTATTTGTCAAAAAACGTTTCGGATTTTAGATATATAACAGATAATACCGAATTTGAGTATTCCAGCTTTTGCAATACCTATACAAAAGATTTTTGGGCACAGGCAGGAGATTCGTTTGTAAGAGGAATAACTTTTACCAATATGCAAAAGGAATATACCCAGCAATTGGTCGGATTTCTCGGAGATAGTCTGAATATAGATGTAATTCAAGATAGCGGTATAGACAGCTTTGATGATATTTGCACAGAGATTTTGAATCATGAGATTCTTCAGTATACAGAGGCAGGCTTTGATTTGATTGGTCTTGTGGGCGAAGGCGGAGAATTGCTTTCCACCAAGGAAATTGCGGAAATTACAGATGCTGTAACCGGATTGAAGACTTTTTCATCCACAAAAATGCTTGGTTTGAATCCGGATGTTCTCCAAGAATTATTTGCTTTGGGAGAGCTGAAGAAAAATGCAATGTTTAAACTCGATGAAGCCAGAGAACTCGGAAAATCAGCGAAGTCTATCAGTGGATATCAGTCATGGGTTACCAGATATTCCAATCAAATAGATGATTTGATTCCGAATTTGACGAAGAAATTTGATGTTGATATTGCAGACAGCTTCAATAGTACAAAAAAACTCACTCTAACCAGAAAAACACCCAGCAAGGTTTTTGATGCTTTAGATAAAGTCGGAAAGATTGCGGATGTTGCTTCTGTAGGTATTACACTTTTCGACGGGCTTTGCACTACTGAACAGATAATCGATATGACATCGGGACTTGCAAGCTACAACGGTGAAATAGATTTGTTGAATACGTACGGAGAGTTATTCCATTATTTGGCAAACCATGCTACTTCAAATTTCACCAAATCGGCGGCGAGATTTGTTTTGAACAGCATGGGAGAGGGCTTTGCCGAGGTCTTGTGTCAGATATCGCAGAATTTACTGCTTACGGGGGCTGATGTTGCTTTTCAATTGATTTCTATTGTCGGATTAATTCCACAGCCTTTTGGACTTATTTTGGGTGTTGCAAAATTTGTGTTTGATGTGTGTGATATGATTTTCGGATTTACGGAAAAGGCTGTAACACGAGGGAAAATGGTATGCATATATGATCTTTCAAATGCACTGAGCACTATGGTAAACAGGTATTATCTGCTCGATGATGCTTTGAAAAAGCATGAAAGTACAGAATACAGCTTTGTGAAATATGTGCGAATGCTTATGGAATCACGAATAATCGGCGAGAATCATTATCTTGCGCTGAACAAGGGTGACAGTGAGGCACTTGCCAATATTGCCGAGGTTGAAGCTTTGGCTAAAAAAATGAATTTGACTTTGGTAATCCACTAAAACGTATAAGGGGTTCGGATTGAGCTGAACCCCTTTATCTGTGAGAGAGAGAATATGAAAAAGAAAGAAAACAGGTCGGATATTTTTACGGCAATAGCGCTTATTGCCATCGCTGCAGTTGCGGTTGCTCTTTTGATTTTTCTTTTATCGTCAAGCGGCAACAGCAAAGATTCACTCATAAACAAAGATTCGGAAGAAAAAAGTCCGATGGAAGAAGAGGAATATGTTCCCGAAAAGCCTTATGACGAAGTAAAGCCGCTTCTTGACTTTACTTATACCGCAATAGCGGGAAGTAAAACTTACCTTGAAAACGGAGAGCGTTTTGATGGAGAGGTTGCTCTGATGTTTGAAAAAGGAAGAATGTATGCCTCTCTTGAAAAGTGCGCAAAGGTATTGGGAGCAGTTGTGGAGCCTTTGGGAGAAACAGGTATTATAACCGTTAAAATCAATAAATGCACTTCATATTTTTCACCCTTGTACAATGTAATCGTGTTCAACGATGAACCGATTATCCTTTCCTCCAAGCCTGTTGTTGAAGACGGAGAAATTTTTCTTCCGGTTTCGGCACTTGCTAAAATAATGAACGTCTCGTATGCTATGGACTATGACAACGGAATTGCTGTTATCGGAAACGTTGGAGAATTAGAAAAAAGCGATTATAAATCTATCTTGACTTATCTCGGAATTGAATTCAAAAGACGAAACAGAAGTGCTGAAATAGATGCACTTTGCAACGAGAATAATCGCACGGACGTTTACAGATATGCAAGACAAGAACGTCTTTATGTTACAGATGACAGCGGAAACATAGAAAAATGGATATTGCTTGACGATTTCAGTGTGGAGAAAAAGTCTGTGGGGGCACTTGAAAAATATCCTCCGAATAAAGCTTTTTACGCAGGTGTAAATCAAAGCAAGGAAAAGCTGTACAGCCTTGAAACAAAGGAGTATTACGATATTTTGCCCGAAAATTCAGCTAAAAACAATATGGTGTTTGCTGTTGAAAAGTATATTCATGAAAAGATGAAGGGCGAATCCGCCGATTTTATAGACTCACTCAAAAAGGCGGTGAGCGGAGAAAACGGCGAAATGTTTAATGAATATAAGCAGAAATGTGTTTCAAACGGTGAATATGACAGAGT
>JAFSEA010000008.1 GCA_017435965.1 Oscillospiraceae bacterium | reverse complement strand
TCGAGTTTCAAGGACTTTTTCGCTTGTTTTTCCCGAAGTGTCACCTCTCGATGTATCAACATACACCTTCGGGTTCCATTCGGAAAATCTCACACCTTTTTGGACAGCCTCCCAGCGTGTCGAAAGTTTTTCGACACGCTGGGATGATGGAGACAATCCGTCACCTTTTCTTTATATTCACTATAACATACTCTGCAGGGGCAGAGGTCTTTACGGAAAAACCCCAGCCTGCAAGCCCCGATGAAACTATTGCCGAGGTGTTATCACCTATCTTTACATAGCCATAGTTTGCCTCGTTCATTTTAAATATGTTATCTATAATGTTCACAGGCCAGACCTGTCCGCCGTGGGTATGCCCGGAAATCAGAAGATTTGTCCCTGCTTCTCTGTTTTTGTCAAACTCCGTCGGCTGGTGGTCAAGAGTTAAGATAAACTTATCTTTTCTGACCTCCGAAAGGAGCTTTTCTATCTCTTCTCTTTTTGCATTATGAAAGCCTCTGTCCTCACGTCCGATAAGTACAAAGTCGTCATTTATCTCCTGCACCTTATCCTTCAGAATCACAATCCCTGCGTTCTCTATTGCGGAGACAAGCTCATCATCGGAAAGTGCATTTTCCACCATTGCCATAGACCTGTCGTGGTTTCCGAAGATATAAAACACACCGTATCTGCTCTCAATTTTTCCGAGTGTTTCAAAAAGCGGTGGAATGTCCTCTCTATTTGTTGAGTTGTCAATAATATCGCCGCCAAGGATAACAATGTCCGGCTTTTCACGGCTTATTTCATTACAAATCTCACTTAATTCTTCAAGGTCAAGGGATATTCCGAAATGTATATCGGAGATAAAAGCCACTTTATAGCCTTCCGGACGGATGTTTTTATCCGTATAAATCGTATATTCGGTTTTTACGACATTATGAAAATTTATGATGCCGAAAACAATAACAAGGGCAGAAAAAAGTATGGCGGAGATTCCGCTTTTTATTAAGCGACAAGAAAATTTCGGCTCTCCCTTCGCCTTCCACAAGGTTTTGCATAAAACAAGCCTTATGATTGATAAAACGCCATCGGCGAGCGCCATATACAGAATGAAAACCAGTCCGTAGCCGAAAAATGTCACGGCAACGGCACTAATTGCAACGGAAATTGCAAGCTTTATAATTTTGCTTCGGCGGTTTTCTTCTCCAATAGCAAATACCTTGCAAAAACGCTTTATGAAAAAATAAAGATATGTACTTAAAAAGGCACAAACAAAACCGAGACCAAAAAACAAGAACGCCATAGCCGACTCCTTTTTTCAAAGTATACTCTTATTTTATATTTTCCTCTCCGAAAGGTCAAGTGCAATCTGTTTTTTACTTGAAAAATACGATGCTTTGTAATATAATTTACTTAGTATCTCAAAAGGAGTGTCTTCGCTATGAAAAAGCTTGCAGCTTTTCTTCTTTCCGCCGTCCTTCTTGTAACTCTTGTATCCTGTTCGGAATCTGAACCGATAAAAAAAGAGGAGGAAAGCCTCTCACTTCCGTTTGAATCCTTAAAGTTTTCCTTTTGCTCCGGTGCAGGTGCATGGAGTACTGAACTTGTGCTGAAAAATGACGGTACTTTCACCGGCTTCTATTCCGACAGCGATATGGGCTCTTTCACCGACGAATACCCCGACGGCACAAATTATGTGTGCGAATTCTCGGGGAACTTCAAAAACATAACCAAAATAAATGATTATACCTATTCCCTCACTCTCGATGAAGTTATAACAGCTAAGGAATTCGGCGAAGAATGGATAGAAGACAGCATTCGTTACATAGCTTCTCCACCTTATGGCATATATGACGGACGTGAGTTTATTCTCTACACCCCGGATGCACCGGTGAGCGAAATGGATGAAACTTTCCTCTCCTGGTTTCCCATAGGAATTGAATTTGACGGCGAAAAACTTGGGAAATACGGTCTTCACAATGTGGAGACGGGTGACGGTTTCTTCTCCTTTGAATAAAGCCTGAATACTTTTAAGACTTTTGGAATATAAATCCGAAGGTCTTTTCTTTTTCTTCTAATCGGTTTTTTAAAAACTCTTGACAGGTTCACAATAAGCTTTTATAATATATATGCACGTAAACGGAGGTATAAAATGAACTATAAAATCGTATCAGACTCGGCATCAAATGTATTTTCTATGGAGGATGTTTCCTTTTCCTCCGTTCCTCTCAAGATAGTCTGCGAAGAGCGTGAGTATGTTGACACGCCGGAGCTCGACGTTGAAAAAATGACAAATGAGCTTAAGGCGACAAAGGCTCCATCCCGTACATCCTGCCCCAATGTTGCAGACTGGGCAGGAGCTTTCTCCGATAATGACGACGGTGTTTTCGGCGTTGCCATAACAAGCGGTCTCTCGGGAAGCTACAATGCGGCGGAGCAGGCAAAGGAAATTTCCTCGGAAGAGAAAAATAAACCCATTCATATTTTCGACTCTCTGTCGGCAGGCCCCGAAATGCGGCTTATCGTTGAAAAAATTGCAGAGCTTGTAAAGGGCGGCGAGTTGTTTTCCGATATCGTCACAAAAGTCAATGAATATATGAAAAAGACAAAGCTTGTCTTCTCTCTTGAATCCCTTTCAAACTTTGCAAAAAACGGAAGAGTAAGCCCTGCCATCGCAAAGATAACGGGACTTTTAGGCATCAGAATAATCGGAAAGGCATCGGATGAAGGTACTCTTCAGCCTCTCCATAAGGCAAGGGGTGCAGAGAGAGGAATTTCCACCCTTGTGAAAGAAATGTTTTCAAGCGGCTTTCGCGGCGGCAAGGTGAGAATTGCTCATTGCTTCAATATCCCTGCGGCTGAAAAAATCCGTGATGCAATTCTCTCCCATTTTCCCAAAAGCGACATTCTCATAGAAAAGTGCGGCGGCCTCTGCAGCTTCTATGCAGAAAAAGGCGGCGTGCTCGTTGGCTATGAAGTTTAAATAAATCTGTCTGTTCATTCCATTCCCCTTATATAAAGAGGAGCCGGTAAGGTTTAACCCTGCCGACTCCTCTTTACTTTTTAAGTGCATAATGTTATAATTATTCGGAATTATACAGATTGGAGAGAAAATATTATGAATTTCAGGTTTGCAACAAGAGAGGATTCGGGAAAAATTCTCTTTTTCATAAAAGAGCTTGCAGAATATGAAAAGATGAGTGACTTGGTGCTCGCAACGGAGGAGTGCATCGAAAAAGAGCTTTTTGAAAGAAACAACGCCGAGGTCATATTTGCCCTTGATGACAGGGGCGAAGAGGTAGGCTTTGCCCTTTTCTTCACCACCTTCTCAACCTTTCTCGGAAAGCCGGGAATGCATCTTGAAGACCTTTATGTTCTCCCCTCAAGACGTGGTGAAGGCTTCGGAAAAGGACTTCTCTTAAAGCTCTATGATATTTCAAAGGAGCGAGGCTACGGCAGACTTGAATGGACCTGCCTTGACTGGAACAAACCGAGCCTTGATTTTTACGAAAGCCTCGGTGCAAAAGTCCTCGATGAATGGAAGCTTCTCCGAATGGAGATAAAATAATTTTCGGGCGGATATTATCCGCCCCTACTATCCCTCTCGTCTTTTCTTTCGTCTTACTCTGTTTATGTGGCGTTCAAAATCTCCCTTTGATATGAGCTCGGAGAGCACAAACTGCTCAAAGGTAGGAACTGTGCAGGAATAAAAGCCGAGCTTTTCTTCAAAAAGCGGCACAAGTCTTTCGGGAAGCACCATATACCCTGCACGGAAAGCGGAGGAAAGAGTTTTTGAAAAGGTGTTTATGTATATAACATTCTCCTCTGTTGAGAGAGAAAACAAGGTCTCCTCGGACTTTGTGGAAACCGAGAACTCCGATTCAAAATCATCCTCAACTATATAACGCTCACCACGGTTTGCCCAGCGGATATATTCATACCTCTTTGATGCAGAGGCGGTAACGCCGCTTGGGAAGCTTCGGTACGGCGTTATGTGAAGCACCTCTGCACGTGTTTTTGAAAGTGCCTTGCTCTCAATTCCGTCCTTTGAAAGAGGAAGGCTTTCATAGCTCACATCGGCGGCACGGTATACCTGCTCAATCTTTTCATAAGACGGTGCTTCAATGGCGTAGATCCGATTTCTTCCGAGAAGCTCCACCACAAGACCGTAAAGATATTCTGCCCCCGAGCCGATTATAATCTGACGTGGCGAAACGGTGATTCCTCGACTTCGTGCAAGATAGTGGGCAATGGCACTCCGAAGAATTTCACAGCCGCTGTTTTCTCCTCGCTGCAAAATAGCCTCGCCGTAATCTGAAATAACACGGCGCATCACCTTTGCAAGAACCGAAAATGGAAAAGCTTCTGTCTCCCCGGCACTATGGGGAAGAACACGGCTTTGCGTGGCTTCGCTTTCATTTGGAAAGCCGAGGAAATCTTCATCGGAGCGAAAGATTACAAAATATCCGCTTCGTTCTCTTGCTTCAACATAGCCTTCCTCACAGAGAAGAGCATATGCATGCTCCACGGTTATAACGCTTACTCCCAGCTCATCGGCAACAAGGCGTTTTGAGGGAAGCTTTTCGCCATAGGAATACACTCCTCCGGTAATATCTTCACGAAGCTGATGATACAGCTGAAGATACGCCGGCTTTTTTGTTTTTTCGTCAATTATATACTTCATCTGGTTATATAAAAAACTCCTTTTTTGATTATTTTAATAATACCATACTTTTACTATAATGTAAACGATGATTTTAAGAGGAGAAATCAATATGGCATATAAGAAGATACTTACAGTTCAGGATATATCCTGCGTGGGACAGTGCTCACTTACCGTTGCACTCCCCGTCATATCCGCTTGCGGAGTTGAGACCTGCGTTCTTCCCTCGGCTGTTCTTTCCACCCATACCGCGGAGTTCAAGGGTTTTACCTTCCGTGACCTCACCGAGGATATTCCTTCAATAAAAAACCATTGGAAGAGCGAGGGAATAAGCTTTGATGCCCTTTACACGGGGTATCTCGGAAGCACAAAGCAGATTGACTATGTTCTTGATATATATTCGGAGGTCTGCAAAAAGGACAGTCTTTTTATTGTTGACCCTGCAATGGCAGACAACGGAAAGCTCTATGTGGGCTTTGATATGGAATTTGTCGCTGCAATGAAAAAGCTCTGCACCAAAGCCTCCTACATCCTCCCCAACATCACGGAGGCTTGCCTTCTCACGGGAATCCCATATAAAACCGAGTATGACAGAAGCTATATCCAGAAGCTTATCTCCTCTCTTCTGGAAATTGGATGCAAAAACATAATCCTCTCCGGCGTTGCATATTCCCGTGATAAAATGGGGGTTGCAGTTTATGAAAACGGAAAGTTTTCATACTATGAGCACGACCGTGAGGACAGAGTGTGCCACGGCACAGGCGATATTTATGCCTCTGCCTTTGTGGGTGCCGTTGTGAGAGGAAAAACTGCCTGCGATGCCGCAAGAATTGCGGCTGATTATGTGGTTGAGTGCATAAAGAAAACCGCCGAGGAAGATAACCATTGGTATGGCGTGAAGTTTGAGCCTTCCCTCATAAAGCTCATTGAGGCAGTAAACGAATAACCAAAATATTCTATTTATTAAAGGATGGGATAATATGAAAAAAAATAACACAAAGTGCCTTGTTTTGTCAGCACTTTTCGCAGCCATTATAACGGTTTGCACACGATTTACCGCAATACCGATTTTCGGTGGTCAGGGCTATGTTCACATCGGTGATGCCTTTGTATTTCTTTCTGCGGCAATACTTCCCACGCCATATGCCATGGCAACCTCGGCAATAGGCGGCGGTCTTGCGGATATGATGGCAGGATATACCGTGTACATACTCCCCACAGCCGTGATAAAGGCACTTATGGCACTTATGTTCTTTAGAAAATCACAGAGCACAAAGCTCCTTTCCTCAAAAAGCATAATCTCCACCGTTTTAGGAACGCTCGTCCTTGTGGGCGGCTATTACATAGCGGAGGTTATCCTTTTCGGAAGCTTTGTCTCCCCTCTTCTCGGTATGGTGTGGAATGCCTTTCAGGGAATCTTCTCTTCAATTGCATTTCTCCTTCTTGCAACCGCTTTTGATAAATCAAGGCTTCGTGAACGCCTTTCCATTTAACAAACCGTATAAAACATACACAAAACAACCCCGTGTTATCAAAACACAGGGTTGTTTTTTTCTTTTCCCGTGTCATTCTGAGGCAAAGCCGAAGAATCTTTACGGAGACAAGATCCTTCACTTCGTTCAGGATGACAATAAGGTTGGTGGTAGAGAACGACAATCGGTCGTTCCGAAACCTCTGCGGCGGAACGCAAAAAACATCCACCACCGCCGTAGGGGAGGGGTCCCATCCCCTCCCGGAAATCACGTTTACGCCACGGAGGCACGGGAGGGCACGGAGACCCTCCCCTACAGGTTAACGTATACTTCCGAAGGCAAAAAGAATCTCCCCGACTTGGGGAGATTCTTTTCTTACTTCATATTATCTATATAGTCACAAGCGGCGAGGGCGGCTATTGCGCCGTCTGCGGCGGCTGTTGTCACCTGACGGATGCGTTTTCTGCGGCAATCACCTGCCGCAAAGATGCCGGTGCAGGAAGTGATGCAGTCCTCGCCTGCATCGGCATATCCGCGCTCGTCCAATTTTATGACCTCGGAAATAATCTCATTCTGCGGCACAAGGCCGATTGCTATAAACATTCCGTCAACTGTAAGAAGAGTTTCCTTGCCTGTCTTTTCTTCAAGAACGGTGATGCCCGTAAGCTCACCCTCGCCGTGGAGACTCTTTACGACGGTGCCGAGGATTACCTCAACGTTTTCTTTTTTAAGAAGCTGCTCTGAAAGCTTTTCTTCACCTGTGAGGAAATCAAGATTCTGCACAACAATTACCTTTTTTGCAAGGTCAGAAAGGAGGATTGCCTCCTGAAGTGCAGAGTTTCCGCCGCCGATAACGGCTACTGTCTTATCCTCATAGAAAGCACCGTCACAGACAGCACAGAAGGAAATGCCTTCGCCGATGTAGTTTTCTTCATTCGGAAGACCGAGGAGACGGTGACGTGCACCCGTTGCCACGATAACAGTCTTTCCCTCAAACTCGCCGCAGTCGGTAACGACAGTCTTTATATCCCCGTTTTTAACCGAGATAACCTCTGCCGCTTCAACGTCTGCCCCCTGCTCAAGCGCCTGCTCAACAAGCTTTTCTGCAAACTCATTGCCGGTAAGGCTTATAAAGCCGGGAATGTTTTCAACCTTCGGGGAATATGTTATCTGTCCGCCGAAGGTATTCTTCTCAATAACGAGAACAGTTTTATTTGCCCTCCTTGCGTAGAGGGCGGCGGTAAGCCCTGCCGGGCCACCGCCGATAACTATAATATCATACATTATAATACACCCTGCACTTAAAAATTAAACATTAAGCATCTTCTTGATGTCGGAAACACCGCTATATTTTGCAACACTTCCGTCCTTGACTATTGCAAGGGTGGGAGCATTCTTGATGCCGAGGCTTTCTGCAAGCTCTTTGTTTTCATTTGCAAGAAGCTTTTCATACTTAAAGCCTGCCTTGTCGAGAGTTGCACAAGCTATCTTACAGTTGGGGCAGGTAGCTGTTGTGAAGAGGTATGCACCGTCCTTCACAACGTCTTCCTTCTTAGCAGGTGCATCACAGCAGACATCGACATTTTCCTTGCGGCCATTCCTTGTGAGCTTTGAATTCCCGATGTCATATACCTTTCTGTCCTTATACTCCTGGCTCTTACCGTCGTTCCAGTTCTGTACCGGACGGTAGTAACCTGTGATACGGCTGTATACCTCTGTGGGCTCGCCGCAGTCGGGGCAGGTAAACTGCTCGCCTGCAATGTAGCCGTGGGTCTTACATACGGAGTATGTGGGTGAAAGTGTGTAGTAAGGAAGCTTGTAGTTTTCCGCAATCTTACGGACAAGGTTTGCAGCTGCCTTCCAGTCGGGAAGCTTTTCGCCGAGGAATGCATGGAAAACAGTACCCGAGGTATAGAGAGTCTGGAGCTCGTCCTGAATATCTAAAGCTGTGAAGATATCCTCTGTGTAACCAACCGGGAGGTGTGAGCTGTTTGTGTAGTAAGGAGCATCATCCTCACTCTTTGCAGCAGTGATGATGTTGGGATAACGCTTTACATCGTGCTTTGCAAGACGGAATGCGGTGGACTCTGCAGGAGTTGCTTCGAGGTTATAAAGGTCTCCGTACTGCTCCTGATAGTCTGAAAGTCTCTCACGCATATGATTGAGAACATCCTTTGTGAAAGCTTGAGTCTTTTCGTCTGTGAGGTCCTTGCCAAGCCAAGCAGCATTGAGACCTACTTCGTTCATACCGACAAGACCGATTGTGGAGAAGTGGTTGTTGAATGTTCCGAGGTATCTCTTTGTGTAGGGATAAAGACCTGCATCGAGAAGCTTTGTGATAACGGTACGCTTTACCTTGAGTGAACGTGCGGAGATATCCATAAGCTTGTCAAGACGCTCATAGAACTCCTTTTCGTTCTTTGCAAGGTATGCAATTCTCGGCATATTGATTGTTACAACGCCGACGGAGCCTGTGCTCTCACCGCTTCCGAAGAAACCACCGGACTTCTTGCGGAGCTCACGAAGGTCAAGACGGAGTCGGCAGCACATACTGCGGACGTCACTTGGCTCCATATCGGAGTTGATGTAGTTTGAGAAATAAGGTGTGCCATACTTTGAAGTCATTTCAAAGAGAAGCTTGTTGTTCTCGGTTTCCGACCAGTCAAAATCGGATGTGATTGAATATGTGGGAATCGGATACTGGAATCCGCGGCCGTTTGCGTCACCCTCGATCATAATCTCGATGAAAGCACGGTTGACCATATCCATTTCCTTCTGGCAGTCTTTATACTTAAAGTCCACTTCCTTGCCGCCGATGATACAGTTGAGCTCTGCAAGGTCATTGGGAACTGTCCAGTCGAGAGTGATGTTGGAAAACGGTGCCTGTGTACCCCAACGTGAGGGAGTGTTTACACCATAGATAAAGGACTCGATGCACTTCTTTACCTGATCATATTCAAGGTTATCATATTTTACGAAAGGTGCAAGGTAGGTATCAAAGGAAGAAAATGCCTGCGCACCAGCCCACTCGTTCTGCATAATTCCCAAGAAGTTTACCATCTGATTGCAAAGTGTTGCTAAGTGGCTTGCAGGAGATGATGTAATTTTTCCGGGGATTCCGCCCAAGCCTTCCTGAATTAACTGTTTTA